>JBCCFC010000824.1:0-6343 GCA_039029935.1 Chloroflexota bacterium | reverse complement strand
TTTGGGGCGCGACTCCACTCTTTAGTGCGGTCCTACCCAGGTGGTAAACCGGCTTGATTTTTCTGAACAAATGAAATTGTTGGAGTATCTTGTCTCATTGATTATACGCTCGACAAAAAAAGTGGAGACCGATGCAGTAAGCCCTTCGGGTGGAAAAAACCAGGCGGATTCAGCATGGGATGAACTCTTTGAAATTGGTGATATGCTGATGACGGCTCCTATGCATATAGAGTCTATGACTTCCACGATTACGGCTATGCGACGGTAAATCATGACAACACAACCATATACAACCGACGCCAGCGTCTGGGTCAATAGCTTTGACCGTGTTGAAACAGGTCATGAAATCAGCCGCAAATTCTTAGCCGAAGTCAGACGCCTGTCTGTACCAATCATCTTGCCCAGTCTTGTGATTGTGGAAGTAGCAAGTGCTATTAGTCGTTCACGCGGTGATGATGAGGCTGCGCAAGCATTTGCTAGCGCAATCGCCAAATTACCAAAGAGCACTTTAATCGAGATAAATACATCTTTGGCGAAACAAGCATTAAAGCTTGCGTCCACCCACAAATTGCGCGGAGCAGATGCCATTTATGCGGCTGTTGCTGTTCAGCATAGCTGTATACTGGTCAGTCTTGACAATGAACATCTCACACGACTCACTAGCATTTTGACTGTTCAAACGCCAACAGATACATTAAATGCCATGTAAACTCATGTGGCAGCCGTATCCACGTTTGAATATTCAAGCGTGGATACGGCTTCTTGGATATATTGACTTACACTATCTGTGTATTTAAGCAACTGGCTTAACGGTCACTTCGTCTGCCATCATGCGACCTTCCTCACAGACCAACGCAATCGCGCCACCAGTCAAGGGGTGATCATTGTCTTCGACATCAAACAATTCCTGACCGTCAATGCTACCGACAAGGCGATTGCCTTCAACTTTGAGATTGAAGTCGTATGTGCCACCCAATACCCAGTCAAACTCGGCTTCGGCCAGCACAGTCGTGCCATCCAACGCCTTGACCAAGCGCGCCTTGTTGGTCCGCTGTTGTTCATCACGACACAACAAAAGTCCGTAGTAGCGACGCATACCCTGGACGCGGGCGGCGATACCACCGGATTCAACAAGATGAATGTAGATGGATGAGCTAACCTGATAATCAGTCCATTCACGTGTGCCTTGAATCAACAAGCCTGTGCCTTCATTATGCACCAAGCGGAACGGCTCCGGCCAATAAGGATGATATTGGTCGATGCCATTGACCCACGCCCATCGCCACATCGCATTTTGGAAGGAGCGGCGGTCTACAGTAGCGTTGGGGTCACGATTTTTGCTTGTGCGTTTAAAGGTCACATCCGGTGCGCCATACCATGTCAAGTAGTCGAGATAGACTGATGCATTTGCAGACTCTTCCGGTGCGCCTTCACCCGCATAGACCTCAACACCAATCGAGGCAATCGGGCCACCCTCAAGCTCGTCATCAGAGATTTTCCACATAAAGCGGTGGCGGTCGCCTGTCCCCAGCGTGACCTGTTCGCCGCGCACAATATAGATTTCATCATTGCCATCATAGACCTTGGCGTAGAGATTCGCCTTGATAGGGAAGGTGTTGTCCAAACCTGATTCTAATTCAGCCTGAATCTGCTGTCCCGGATAGAGTCGTGGTGAGGCATGAAGTGCATAGCCACGATTGCTAAAATAGTCTGCAACTTCCTTGGATGGAATAAATGTCGGCGAAGCAACCTGTGCAGGAGTAGTGGCGTCCAGCCCTTCACAGTGGATTGCCAAGCTGCGGCGACCGGGTGCGCTGTGTGCCTGCACATTTTCAACCCGCACATTTTCTGTCTCTGCCTCAAACCCTTGCACGGAGCCAGGCAGTTCAAAGTGGAATTGCGAATTGCCCTTCGGATGGAGTACACGAACGGTTTCGCCATGAAGTTCACGTGCAACGGCCTCAATGCGATAGGTTTCTTGAACAGCATCGCTGATGGAGCGACCACCATCGGCGGTAGGCAGATACATGCGGTCAGCGACAGGACCACGCCAATCGACGGGACTGTTGTCGATACCCGCTAAGCCATTCTTGATACCCAATAGACAGCCGACGTTACCAGAGTTACAGTCGGTGTCCCAGCCACAGGTATTGACAATCATGAGTGATTTTTGGAAGTCATCATCGCCATGCAACAGCGAGTGAATGATCAAGCCGTGATTGGGGACCATATGACAGTTACCACCATATTTGTCATAGCCATAGTTCGCTTCAATCAGCTCGCGCGTGGCGCGCCAGTCATCAGGGGTTGCCGCGTGCCATTCGCGAATGTCCTGAATCATGGTATAAATTACGGAATCGTTGGGAATCAGTGCTATTGCCGTGTCGATCAGCTTGTTGATATCGCTCTCAACAAACGCCTGTGCCTCCATCGCTGCCAATACCTGCGCCCCGTAAATCGCCTCACCATCATGGCTGACACTGCCTGCACGTTTTGCCAGGTCGGCTGCAAATTCAGGGTCCCCCGGTGCAACCATCGCCCAGCCATCAATAAAAATCTGCGAGCCAATTTGCTCGGCCACGACTTTACCGTTCATGGCAATCGACCCGCTCATAGGGGCCTCAATGCCATGCTTGAGTCGCATGTATGCTGTATGTTCGGTCGAGTTGCCCACACCACCCCACCAGAGAACAGTGCGTTCTTCGATGAGATAGTTCAGCCACGTTTGGCCGATCTGTGCGGGTGTCAAGTCACGACTGTGGTCATAGTCATTGAGTGCGCGCAAAAATGTGAATGTCCCCGAAATGTCATCATCCGTGACGATCAGAGGGACATCCAATTTGTCATGCACATAGTAATCAACCTCGCCTAAGTGTTCCATAATGCGGTTATAGTGCCAGCCTTCAAAGGGCCGTCCGAGATACACACCGATGATTTTCCCCAATACGCCTGCGTAGACGCGTTCTCGATAATCGCTTGGCAGTTGTGCCGTCATAAACGGTTCTCTCCTTTTTTCATACATGATAATGCTTGTCTAACAATTCTTTTAAAGCAATTATAGCGGTTGAAGTATAGCCGATTCAATATTCACTGTCAATCCGATTTTGAAGAGCATAATACACGTGTTGATTTGGTCTGCTTGTGCTAAAATGGCTGTTATCAATTTTATATAATTCTCAGAGGAGAAACTATGTCATTATTCAGTTCAGACGACCGACTCTACACTGTGCTGCAAGCTGTCTTTGAGCGTGTACAGGAAGACCCAGCCAACGTTGAGTCATTCACCAACAGCAACTTGGTCATCCGCATTCTGTTTACCGATTTGGACGCAGAAGTACTGCTTGATGGACGGCAACCGCCAATGGAAATCTTCTATGGCGAGACACCCGGTGATGCCAATATCGAAATAAACTTAACCAGTGAGTTACTCCATCATATATGGCTTGGTGAACAGAACATTCAGCGCGCCCTTTTTATGCGTAAAATCAAAACCAAAGGCAATATCATGAAGGCTGTATCACTATTTGATTTATTTCAAGAATGTGAGCGAGTTTACCCGGAAATCGCCAAAGCTCATGGGGTAGGAGGATAATCGGTATTCGGTGTGTCGGTATTTCCGGTGAACACTTCCAGGGAGGGGGTGCAATCACTTTGGCAAACCAGAAGGATAATACCTCTTTCTGGAAGTACATTACCTAGAAGCGCGCTAACGATACATGAAATTCACACGTAACTTTATCGCCATCACCCTCGCCGACTTCATTGTCCGTGCCGCTTATCAGATGGGCAAAACACCGTTGCTCCCTATCTTCGCTGCCACGCTCGGCGCAACCGATGTCCTGTTGGGATTCATTGTCTCTGTCTCCACGTTAACGGGCATGGTCCTCAAACCGTTGATTGGCTTTCTTTCTGACCGCTGGGGACAACGACTGTGGTTACTTATCGGCACAACGCTCTTTGCCGGGGTTCCATTCCTCTACCAACTGATTGACACACCAGCACAGTTAGTGATATTACGCATTTTTCATGGACTCTCAACCGCTATTTACGGCCCCGTGACGGTTGCGTATGTAGCAATGCAGGCCGCTGGGGAAGATGGGGAAAACCCGGCGGAAGCATTGGGCTGGTTTGGCTTGGCACGTAGTGGCGGCTATATCGTTGGCCCAGCAGTTGCTGGTAGCCTGCTGGTGTGGGTGGAGCCAGTGGCGGTGTTCACGGTGATTGGGTTGATGAGTGCATTGGCCTTTGTGCCGATTTGGTTTGTGGCTGAGATGGGTGGCAGACAAGAAGATGATGTCTCGCTAGACAATACATCCAAAATATCGACATCAGTACAATTCATTCAACCGTTGAGACAGGCGGTGCAGGCGAGTGCCACGACACCAGCGATTTGGCTGGCAGGCGGTCTGGATGCGCTCAACTATATTGCACTCTATGCTGTCAAAGCCTTTCTCCCGCTCTATGAATTGAGCCAAGGAGCCAATGTTGTGGTCGTCGGTCTATTTTTCTCTGTGCAAGAGGCAACCGCAGCTTTGCTCAAGCCTTGGGGAGGGCGATGGGGGGACCGTGCTGGTTATCGTTTGGTCATCTCTACAGGAATGCTCTTATTGGGGATTTCACTGTTGCTGTTGGCAATAGTACATCAATTTTCTCAGGTAGTATGGTTCAATATCTCCACTCATGCGCTCATGTTGATGGGTGTGGCAATGAGCATGGGTATCGGTCAGGCACTTATTTTTCCAGCCACCACAGCACTCATTTCACAACAAATTCCGCGTGACCATGTGGGTTCCGGTATGGGCATCGTCGGTGCAATGAGCAATGCAGGTAAAGTGATTGGTCCAATTATAGGTGGGCTGTTGCTGGCACAGGTAGATTATCCTATGATGTTTGCAGGGATGGGTGTGTTTGTGATGGTGAGTGCCGTGACAGTATGGTTTAACAGTGTGGTTTAACAGTGTGGTTTAACAGATAAAAAGGAGATATTCGGATGCGTTCACAAAAACTAAAAATCCAAAACAGCCTAGGTCAAACTCTAGCTGCACGGCTAGACCTCCCTAGCGAACAAATGCCCATTGCCTATGCGCTCTTCGCCCATTGTTTTACCTGCAACAAAAATCTGCGTGCCATCGGCAATATCAGTGCCAGCCTCACACAGGCAGGATTTGGTGTATTACGCTTTGATTTCACAGGGTTGGGTGAGAGCGAGGGTGATTTTGCCAACACCAATTTTTCGTCCAACGTCGACGATTTGGTCGTGGTAGCAGAGTATCTATCTACAAATTACGCGGCTCCACAACTGTTGATTGGACACTCACTGGGCGGGGCAGCAGTTCTGCAAGCAGCACATCGTCTGCCCAGCGTCAAGGCTGTATCCACCATTAACGCACCTGCAGAACCAAGCTATCTACATCAACTGCTCAAAGAAGCCCCAGAGGTACTTGCCACCCAAAATGAGGTTGCGGTTGAGTTGGAAGGACGGACCTTCACCATCAAACGGCAACTCATAGATGATCTCGACCAGAACCGCATGACCGAAACCATTCGTACATTGCGTCGTCCGCTGCTTATTTTTCATACACCTGTTGATGACATTGTGGGCATCGACAACGCCTCACAAATCTTCCAAACAGCCCGCCACCCCAAGAGCTTTATTTCGCTGGATAAAGCCGATCACTTGCTCTCTAACGCTGCTGATGCACAATATGTGGGTGCGATGATTGCCGCGTGGGCAAGCCGTCATGTTGAGCAACCGTCACAAGAACGAGACGAAAGAGGGTTTGGTCAAGGGGATGTCACTGTCACAACTGGCGCAGGGTTCCGCAGCGACGTCATTGCCAATGGCTATCGACTGGTGGCTGACGAACCGCTATCGGTGGGTGGCACAGATTTGGGACCAACACCCTATGATTACCTGCTGGCAGGGCTGGGTGCGTGTACGGGCATGACACTACGCATGTACGCCAATCGCAAAAAATGGCCGCTTGAGTCCATCGAAGTAGACCTGTCGCACAGCAAAATTCACGCCAAAGATTGTGAAGAGTGCGAGACGGTGCAGGGCAAAGTAGACCGCATCGACCGTCAAATCCAGATCAATGGCCCACTGGATGATGAGCAACGAGCCAAATTGATGGAAATTGCGGACAAGTGTCCCGTTCACCGCACCTTGCACAACGAGGTTATCGTTGAATCAACGTTGATTGCGTAACACAATTGAGGTTTCATCGTCTCTACATTATAATAGTGGAAAAGTTGAAGAGTTGAAAAGTGGAAAAGTTGAAGAGTTGAAAAGTGGAAAAGTTGAAGGTGCATTTAGTACATCTTTCAACCTTTCAACCTTTCA
>JBCCFC010000823.1:0-6367 GCA_039029935.1 Chloroflexota bacterium | reverse complement strand
GGTGCTATCGCCGGGAACCATTTGGAGTTTGCGACCTTTGGCCTTGCCTGCAATGACACGTGTTGACATATCTGTAATTCACTTTCGATTTGTTATAGCATTTCAGCGAGTCAGCATTTCAGCGAGTCAGCATTTCAGCCAGCATACTGACTCGCTGACCGGCTAAAATGTTGACCAACTACTCCACAACCACAATCGGCCCCAACCTGAGCGCAAAATCTGGTGTCCCTGCCCCCGTTGGCAAACGCTCACCCGTCACAGGGTCATAAAATCCAATCGCGATGGTGTACTCTCCCGCCAATAAATCACGCGGGAGCAAGAAGCCATAGTTATCAACAATTTTCTCATCCAATGCCCATGTGCTGGTAGGGCGCATCCACTGCACAGGTTGCCCATCGCGCTGTGCCACCTTTTCGTTGTTGCTATCCAACAAATGTACAAAGACATGGTAATTGGCATCAATTGTGGCGAGGCTCTGCCACTGTAACGATAACAGTAATAGATTGCCAGGAGCAGTCTGTGGTGTCAATCCATAGCCCATCAAGCGAATCCAGCCATTGTTTGCTGTAATCGGCTCAGTCATGGGCTGGGTTGCCTCGATTTCGTTGAGCGGCGCACCGAAGATCGCACCAATCCCTGATTCAACCAATGGATGTTGATTTGACGGGGCGTAGAGAGCCAGCCGCATATCGCTGGTCTGTTCTTCTGAGTTTTGTTCGTCAGGATTTTGTTCTTCCACAGGTGTAGAAAACCGCTGTTCCCAAAGCAAGAAGTCGTCTGCCCGCAGTGGTTGTTCCCAACCAGATTGATCGGCAGGCGTGTAATCGGGAATGACCCAAATACGGTGATAGTTGTTGACGATATATGTTTGCCATGTTTGATTAGTGTCGTCCAGTTCACCCTGTGGAAACAGGCCATAGGTTGGCAAGCGACCATCATAGGTGTTGGCAAAGGGCTGGGTTTGTAGCGGTTGCAAGAGCAAAATGGCATCACCATCACGCTCACGCATAGATAGATTATCTGTCACCTGCGCAATCAATGCTGACTTGCCAGCAGATGATTCTTGGACAGATGATTCTTGGACAGATGATTCTTGGACAATGGTAACACAGGTGAGCAACACAACCAGCGTACTGGCGAAAATTACGAGTCGTTTGATGGCTTGGCTACGATAGGTATCGTTCATGACCAAAGTCAGATACATCAATCCAATTAGCAACCCACTCAACGGGAGCAATAGGTAGGACCACTGGGTGTTGGGTTGGAGCCACCAAAGTTGGCTATGTTCGCCAAGCATGGCTGGATTGCTGCCAGACGGTGAGAGGAGAAATTGCCACTGTAGCACCAAGGGGGAATAGCGAATTTGTGTAAAGGTTTCTGGTGCAAAGAGGGGCTGAACATTGTGTTGCAACCAGTTTTGGACCAGCCCAAAGGGAACACTTAACCCAAGCCACTGAATGACTATTGACAGCATAATAAGTGCAATAAAAACAATCTTCCCTGTCCAGCGACTTGATAGACTCAACAATGTTGGTCCCATCAACAGTGCAAGAAAGGGCATCAGCGGGAGCATAAATCGTGGCCCCCAGCTAAACCCACCATGCCACATATACCACTTGCCATATACGCCGATGTAGACAAGCGCAATTGCCAGCATGGTGATGAGTGACCACCGTTGATGCCGCCAGAACCAGCCGATGCCAAAAATGCCCAGAATCAAGATGGGGCTGTACCAGAAGATACCACGTGCTGGACCAAATAACAGACCGTATAGTCCGTCTACCCAGATAGCACTAAAACTCTCAGACTCCACATAACCGCTGTCAAAGACATGCCCATAGCGAACCCAGTTCCACCACAATGAACTGAGGCCAGCGGCGACAACAGGAACAACAAAGCTGGTCAATTCACGCCAATTTTGACGTAATTTTTGCAGAAGATTTTTGTGTGCATCCTCAGTGTTTTGTATTAATAAAGTCAGGAGAGCAATCCCATAAATTGGCAACGTAATTAGGTTGATCACCCGTGCAACATAGGCCAAGCCCCATGCCATGCCTGCCCAAAATAAAAAGCGTTTACCTTGTTCCTGTTGATAGCAAGCCAAGTTATAAAATGCGGCCATCAACCCCCACATGCATACAGGGTCGCTAAAAAATGTCTGGGTGTAGGGCCATGCCATCGTCGCCAGCCCAAAGATCAATGCTGTGCCAACGGACACAGGTTCGCTCCATCCCCATCGCCGTCCAGTTAAGAATATCAGTACCCCTGTCCATGCCGTTAGGATCGGATTGAGCAATAGTGCCACCTGTACCAAGCCAAAGTCGCCCAGCCAGCGGGCATCCATGTTGAACGCTGCCAGCCAGTTGGGTAGACTCTGTGCCAGCCACACCAACGGCAAGGCCAACAATGTCATGCCAAACCCCTTGCGGCTGTATAGCTCACCATCCGGACCAAAGCTACCCTGCTGGAGTCCCATCCACAATAGCTGATTGGTGTCAATCTCTCCGCGCCGCACGATGCTCTCGGTGACAGCAAACATGGCAAGCCCATCGCTGCTCTGGATGACGCCCGTGTAGGTGACAAGGTAGGCGGCAAAGAGGGTAAGGAATAGGATGGTTGTTAGGATACGGTTTGTGTTTGGTGTTGTCATAGACTTTTTGTTTGCATAGGAACGTATAAAGCAGGTAAACAGATTGCCAATCTGTGATACTATTGTGATTGGTCCAAGTTAGTGTTTTCCTCTTCCTGCATCATTTTAATCACATGGGAAATCTCATCGGGCGACAACCCCGTCGCCTCTTCAATGACGACATGATCAATGTCTTTCGATAACATCACTTTGGCCGTTGCAATCTGCTGATCCCGCCGCCCTTCTTCACGAAAACGCACAGTTGCTTTTGCCCACGCAGACTCATCTTTAATCGCTGTCGACTCTTCCGCTGACATGGTGTTCCGCTGAATCTCGGCAATCAATTCCTGCAAGCTCGGTGATGGATAGGCACTTTCGTCAATTTTGCTATCCAATGAATCTTTAATTACTTCCAGCCAAGGCTTCACTGCTGCTGGGGTATCGTCGTTCACCAAACGAGGATTGACAAAAATCAGACGATGGGGAGCAATTCGATGTTTGTCTCCCCATTCATCGAATACATCCAGTGGCAGCTCACTCCAACTAAAATTAATCGACCCATCGCGTGACACACTGGTCAACACAACAATCGTGTACACCGTCTTCGGAGGCTCGTATTCTTCAAAGCTTGTGACCTGTTGGATAATGCCGGGCACGTGATAATAGAAAAAGCGTGAGAAGAAATCTTCTTCTTTGATGTGTTGAATTTCAATAATGACGCGCTGTTCGGTGTCCTCGGCAAAAATATCATAGACAAGATTGACATTGCCAACCCGCTCTGGATATTCATATTCAGTGTGAATTTGGCTGACATTCACCTGAACGCCCGTTACCGCTTCTACAAACTCACGAAAGATGCTAGGTTTGCTAAATACCCGTTTGAAAATGGGTCCATATTTTAATGGAATTACATCTGCCATCATTCATCTCCTCTTTATTGAAGAATAATAGGAACGACATAATACTCATACACTTGACTATGGTCATCCGTACCATATGTCACTGGCCGTCTCCCGTCCTTATTATACATGCCAACCAAGATTTGATACGAACCCGGTGTTAGCTCTGCGGGCAACGAAAGTCGATAGGGGTCACGGATGAGCTTGTTGACTGCCCATGTATTTGTCGGAGCCAGCCCCTCAACGGGTAGATTATCCTGCTGTGCCACCAATTGCCCTTGCTCATTAAGAATTTGTGTAAAGACCGTATAGCTCTCTTGGATTGGCGCAGTCGCCTCCCAGTATAAGACCAAATGGAAATCCTCACCGATACGGGGTTCGCCATAGTGAACATGTTGCAAGTAAATGGATGGGCTGTTCTCGCCCTCTGCATCAGAGACATCAACCACGGCCAATGTCTCTATATCGGTCAATGATATCATCCGTTGGAGCGTACAGCCACCCATCACTTGGGCTTCAAACATGTGTAAATCATGCGTCTCAGCCTCCGCAAAATAGGGCTGTGCCGCCTCCACCAAACGCCAATCAAACGAACCAACGAGCGTATCCTGTGTCAGCCACCACACCTCATCTGCACCAAGCTGTGCATCGAGTTGCTCGGCCACAACGTCGGTCAATGGGCGCTCACGCATCTCTGCATCCAGCGAATAGTCATCCAGTACGTGAAAATCATAAATTTCGTGTAGCCAAGGATAAAGTCCGTGCCATACATCACGCTGAGGAGTGAGGAGGGTGTTGTTCGGCCATGTTGCCTGTTGACGGAGATAGTTAATTGCGGGGTGACAGGGATGTTCGGCAAAGCGACGGTCCTGATAGGCTTGGCTTGCAGGTGGGACAGCGAGGACTCCACAGACCAACGTCGTCAGAATCAACAGCCATGATAGCCCGACATCGACTCGGCGCAACTGAGTTCGTGTAGCCATCTGTAGCGGCAATTTTTGCGGCCAAATTTGTGCCAGGAATGTAATCATCAGTGTAATCAGTAAAGCTGTACGCAGTATCACCGTCCCTGTCATAATCCATTGTTCGTTGGGGAGTAGAATGAGAAAGACGTTGGCCTCGACAAAGTTGATGAGGCTGAGGGTGATGGCGATGAGGACGCCGCGCACCGTTGGGAGCAGCAGCACGATAAAGGCCAAAATCCAGAGCAGGAATTGCGGACTCCATCCCTTGCTGTATAAAAAGAGGAGGATGACGCTGACGGCTGTCAAGGCAACTGGGGTACGTGGCTGCGTCCAGTCATAGTGACGCGTATAGAGCCATAGATAGAGCAGACCGAATCCTAGTGTAATCCACGTCCAAGGCAAACTGCTCTCCCATAGGCTGCTCCCCAATCCAGCCACATTGCGCATATCGATCGGGACCAGCCCAAAGCCGTAATAGCCCTCAAGTAAGGCCCAGATGCTCTGCCAAGGTGGTCGGCTGCCTTGAATGCGAAAACTGCTGAGGGCGAGGCTGGGGTTCTCGCTGGCAATGGGGTATCCGACGCCGATGACTGTGCCAAAAAAGAGCAATACATAGAGTGTGGGACGTAGGAGGTTGCCCGATGAATGACGATTGAACCAGTCATAGCGCGCGGCCTGCCAACTCAGTCTGCTGCCCAACCAGCGGATGGCGACAGGGACAAGCATGGCTGGCGTAAGTTTGGTGAGAAAGCCTAATGCGGCAGCAATAGCACTCAGTATCCAGCCCATGTTGGTTGTGCGTATCAACAGCAACTCTAGTCCTAACAGCATAAAAAAGAGCGGCATGGCCTCAAACCAGCCAATCATGGTGTAGACGGGGACAAAGAGTAGCGCGTAAATCAACGGAGGCAGTAACACAGGCATCTTGCCTGTCGCTCTATTCGGATTTGTCTCTATGTCTGCAACAGGCAGGATGCCTGTGTTACTATAGAGCCGTTGTGACAGCCGATAAATCAGTATCAGGTTGCCCATCTCAAAGAGCAGCAGGGTCAACCCAAAGATGACATGAAAGAATAGACGTGGTTCCACCCAAGGCGGGATACTGGCTGAAAGTTCAAAAATGGGTAGCATAATGGCGGGGAAGAGAGGCGGGTACGCGGTCCAGAGATTGTCGTAGACGCGGTAGCCTTTGGGCAGGAGTTCACCCCATGCATAGTAAAAGTCATAGTCGGAGAAATCAGCGATAAACCCACCGGGTCGAAAGAGAAGGATGGCGAGGAGGCGAAAGCTGACAAAGAGCAAAAAAAGCAGGAGAAAGAATTGATGCTTTGTGATATATTGTTGAATGCGATTCAAGCTGTGCATAAATGATAACCAGTGTGCTTGGTAGTTACGTGTTTGGATAACGTTTCAATCATACCATATCTGCTGCTAATAACGAATTTACGAGTCGTATAGCCTCCCCTCTCTTCATTGTTTCTAATTGCCCATTTGTGCTATAATACTAGGCATAGTTGATGATGATTGGCAATACAACCGGAGACAAGATGAATTCACAAAATTTTCAACAACAAAAACGCCCTGACCCAATTATTGAGCGTGTGGGGAAAGGCATCTTTACCGACAGAGAATATGAGATGGCATCGTTGATGGAATGGGCGCAGATGGTAGCGGACGAGTATGGCCGCAGCCAAGCCCTCGTTTCTCATCGACGATATGGGAAGACCGCTATTATGGAGCGGTTCTACAACCGACTCTTTTGGGAGTTCGATAATGTTATGCCATTTTACTTTGAGCTTAATGATGATATCCAGCAAATTTGGATCAAAGAATTGGCTGAATTATATTTGTATTCGTTCTTACAACAATTTTTG
>JBCCFC010000822.1:0-6375 GCA_039029935.1 Chloroflexota bacterium | reverse complement strand
TGATACCGTCACCGATAAAGCATACAGTATGACCCTTCTCTTGCAATTGCGCAATAATATTGGCTTTATCTTCGGGTAGAGTTTCAGCAAAATAGCGATCAATCCCCAGTATTGCCGCAAGCTGCTGGGTTGGTTTTTCGTTGTCACCTGAAATAATCACTGTGGATAAGTTTCGTTTTTTCAGTGTATGAATCAATGTCTGTGCCTCGGGGCGAATGGTCGGACGAAGTTCGATTGCGCCAGCAAATTGCCCATTGATAGCAACATAAATCATTGAATACCCATCTTCATAGATTGATTCTTTAATTTGATGGATTCTTGCAGGAATGATGATGCTGGACATCTCTAAAAAGCGAGTGCTCCCCACTTGCACAACGTGCCCCTCGACTTGAACGGTCAATCCATATCCAACTTCAACACGGACATTGTTAATATCGGGTAAACTCAGTTCTCGGTGTGCGGCCTCAATCATAATCGCCTTGGCAATCGGGTGTGTCTGTTTATATTCTGCAGCAGCAACAAACCGTAGCAATTCATTCTCATCCATCCCCGCTGTGTGGATCTGACCAACTGTTGGGACCTCTTCAGTCAGTGTACCAGTCTTATCAAAGACAACCGTATCGACCTTACCAAGCAGTTCCAGAGAACGCCCATCTTTGACCAAGATACGCTCTTGGCTAGAGATACGCAGAAAGTTGAGCATAGCGATAGGGCCTGCTGTTCGCAGTGAATGCCCAAAGCTGGCATTGAGTGCAGCGGTCGCAGCCTCTCCCCCCATGGTAATCCAGGCCAATGCACCAAGGGCCATCGTTGGCAAAGCACCACGCTCAATAATCCGAATCCCGACTGTACGCATGCCTGTTTGATAGTTGGCAGTATTCGTCAATACATCCCCAATTTGGGCCGCAACCGTATCCGATCCTGCCTTTTCGACTTGAATCTGAATTTGGCCTGAGAGGATAACAGTTGACGCAAAGACCTGTTCACCAATCCCCTTTTCGATGGGCTGTGATTCTCCTGTTAATGTCCGCTGGTCAATGGTTGCATATCCGTGCATGATAATACCGTCCACAGCAATAGTTTGCCCTGCCTGCATGACGACCATGTCTCCCGCTTGGACAGATTCAAATGGCACTTTGACCTCAACGCCATCTACAAGCACCCACACTTCTCGCGGTTGTTCACCAAAAATATTCACAAGGCTATTCATGGAGCGATCCTGCGTTTTGAGCATCAGTTTTTCGCTAAAGTAGATAAAGGTGAAGTAAACACTCAGGGCAACATATTGCTGCATCAACATAATGGATGTAGCCCAGACCAAGTCCAATGCGGCCATGCCAATCTGCTTTTCTTCGACAAACATGCGATAGCTGCGCACATAAAATGGTGCAAATAAGTAGATGACAGCGGGAATGCTGAGGATATTCATGATAGGAAACCACAATCCAGCAACCGTTGTTACGAGCAGGCTACCCGATACTGCCAATAGGCGATTGACTTCCTGTTCTTCAAAACTAACATCGGCATCTTTTTCGAGCATGGTAGAGGATGATTGTTGGTAATCCAAATTTGGTGTCGAAATCGGTTCTATCTCTGTATTAGTGCTTGGCGACATCAAGGAATTGGGCGTCGCTTCTATTAATTGATCGATCAAAGGGGTTGTCGTGCGTTTACGTTGTCTGCCTAAGACATTGTTCGTAAATGAGCGCACACCTGCTTGTGTAGAATTAAACCTTTGCTTATACCGCTGGTAGACTTTGGTCGAAGTTGTTGTAATGTTTCCTATTGTTATCGAATTTCTGAACATCAATATTACCTTAATTATTACGATATATTCATCTTTTATAAGCGTTTTATAAACCGACCTTAACTCAACCATTTACCAGATAGATGGGTTCCCCTTGCTCCTTATCCTGTCTGTAGTTGTAACAGATCAAACATCTCTGCCAGTTGATTAAATTGCGCTAAATCGCTGTGATAAATGCCCTCACGCCGCAACAATGCCTTGGCATCCTCGGTAAACCCAGTCTTGCTAAAATACCAACGCACGATTTCGCCATAGCCCTTCTCTTTCTGTACTGCCTCGACATCACGCATAAACTGGCGTACGTCTTTCACCCCCATACGATTGTTGCGATAGCGAACCGAAACCATCCATGCCCCATAAATCTGGTTGCTATTGCGATCTATCTCTTCATCTGCGGACAAACCGTAGCGACGATACTCACCGATGACATCAATCTCGTGTATGACACCATTCTCGATGACCCCTTTACGCCGATGGATTGTCCCAAAGCGAGACAGCGTAACATCCTCATCCAGACTCAAATAAGGCTGACCACCAATCACGCGAGCATCAAATGCCTTCATAACACCACCGACAATAATTTCAGTAAAATGTCCAGTCTGTCGATTGAGTTCACCCTGCACGGCATTGTATCGACGCTGTAACGCTTCGGTGGCTTCATCGTGTGATAGATCATCCACATTGATGTAATGCCAATAGTTGAGATAGAGCTTCATCAGCGGGTCTGTCGGTCCCATGTAGACCTTGCCCGTAATCCGCTGAATGATATCCAAGCGGCACAACTTTTCGAGTGAGTCCTGTACAACAAGGATATCCTCATTGATAGCGGCAGCGACACGCTTGGGGTGCAGTTGTAGCTTGAGCGCATCTTGGTTGGTAATCCAATAGAGGATTTTACGGGTAATATTGTCACCGTTTAGCTCGGAGACATACTTGCCATATTCCTCTTCATAGTGCTGACCCAATGCACCTGCACGGTTGGAAAGTTCAAAGCTAACAACCTGCTCGATGGCATTGATATCAGGGAATTGTGCGACACCCTCAGAGTCGCTCCGCATAATAGACTCAATTGAATACGGGTATCCCTGTGTTGTTTTCGCCATTTCCCGCACAAATTCCTCTGTTACAGGAATGCCATTGACTTTGCCAAATTCAGAAACCATCTTTGCCGCGTGTCCAAGCTCGAGTGGACCCATTGGGAGTGGTTGAAATCGACCAGAGAGTAGCCCACCCAACGCCTGGCCTTTGAGCATTGAGATGGATGAGCCGGAGACAAGCAGCGGCGCATCCCAACTTTCGGATGCCCGTTGAAATGAGTCCGTGATATCCATAATGCGATTATCTTCAGGATACATCACTTCGGTCAGCACTTGAAACTCATCAATCATGACAAGCATCGGCTGTTCTTCTGCATAGCCCTGTAGGAAATCCACACCCCACTGAACAACACTATGAGATGGGATACGGGATTTCTCCAGAATCAATTGATATCTTCTATACCACTCGGATACGACTGTATCAGATAACTCTTCTGCAAGGCTCTCTAAATATGCAAATTCAAATTTTTTCTTTTGTAATTCGGGGCGTTTATACTTGAATGCAAGGTAGCTACGGGCCGCACCAGCGACAAACTCTTCTGCAAATTGCTGTGCCGTAATCGGTTCTTTCCTGTGCAAATAACTGGCAAAGGTAATATAAATCGGCATCACCCGCTCCTGCTCAAAATAGAGCCGATTGTATATTTTCGCCATCATCGTAGACTTGCCAGTCCGTCTCAACCCGGTAATCGAACGACTCCCTTTGGTTGGGATTTTGTTTGCCCAATCCCAAAGCAGATTGAGCTCCCTTTTGCGGTTGACAAACCATGTACCCGCCGGGTCGTGTAACGGGGCGTTGGGATATTGTTTGGTCCATACACTCATATCGGTATTCATATCGGTGTTCATACCAGCACTCATATCAGCCCTCCTCTGCTCAAATCTCTTTGTCCTGCGCACGCAATGGCAACAGATCAAACATCTCCGCCAGCCTGTTAAACTTTTGCTCTTTTGCCATAAGCTCTTTTGCCATAATACGAATTGAGATAGATTCGCATAAGCGGGTCGCGTGGTGGACTGTAAATCATCCCAATCTTGCGCTGAATAATGTCTAAACCATAAAGCGTGTTGAGCGATTCCTGTACGTCACTACAGTCCAAACCAGTGATGTTGGCAATGCGAGACGCCGTAATCTCAGGCAGTTCAAAGGTGTCATCAGTAATCCAATGAAGCACCTCGCATATAGTGTAATCATCACTTAACGCTGCTAGATACTTACCATATTCCTGATAATAGTATTCGCGCAATGATCCCTGGTTATCGGACAATTCATATTCCAAGATATATTGAATGACGCTTGTGTCTGGGAATCTCTGAACCAGATGTGATGAGCTACGTAGTATACTTTCAATCAAAAAAGGGAATCCTTCTGCTGCAACAGCAATCCCCACTGAAAATTCCTCTGTGACTGGAATCCCTAAATGCTCACCTAAGAGAAAAACCATATGTACTGCATGTTCGGGTTCAAGTGGCCCTATATGTGTTTGTCCAAATCGACCCGACAACAGTCCGCCGAGAGCTTTTTCACGTAGGGCATACATAGAAGAGCCAGAAACAAGAAGCGGTGCATCCCAACTTTCAGATGCACGCTGAAATGAGCCTGTGATATTGGTGACACGACCATCGTCCATCATTTTCACCTCGGTCAATAACTGAAATTCATCAATCATAATGACCATTGGTTGTGGCTTTAGATAGGCATGTGATTTTAAAAAGTTAATGGCCCATTGCACACGGTTATGTGACGGGACACGAGAGAGGGTGTCCGTGCGGTAATATCGTTGAAACCATTTGAGGGCTGTTTCATCCGCCAATTCTTGGGCGATGATATGTAGTTCCGCCAGATCAAGTGTGATATCTTGCTGAAATTCGGGACGCTTATACTGAAACGTTAGGTAACTCCGTACAGCACCCTCAAAAAAGATATCGACAAATTCTTCTGAGGTCATCGGCTCGGTTCGATGTAAATACCTTGCCAGGGTAATATAAATCGGCATCACGCGCTCTTGCTCAAAATACAGCCTGTTGTATAACTTTGCAATCAGCGACGACTTTCCCGTCCGTCGCAGCCCTGTAATCGAGCGGCTTCCTTTGTCGGGAATTTTACATGCCCATTTCCAAAGCAAATTGAGTTCATCTTTACGGTTGACAAACCATGCACCCGCAGGCTCATGTAGTGGGGCATTTGGATATTGTTTGCTCCATACACTCATATCGGTCCTCCTTAACGTAACGCGGACACCCTGTCCGCAACAGGCTGGAAGCCTGTGTTACTTTCCCGCTCGCTCCAAATTCAACGCCAACAGCCGCGCCAACACCTCCTGCTCATCAATCGCCTCATCCTCATTCTCCAT
Source organism: Chloroflexota bacterium (assembly GCA_039029935.1). GTDB lineage: Bacteria > Chloroflexota > Anaerolineae > Caldilineales > Caldilineaceae. Next base: position 1,117 of record JBCCFC010000822.1, on the reverse strand, counting down.
CAAATCCGACCAGCCATACGCAACCAGCACCGCCTTGTCTAGCTTTTTGTGCGCCAAGTCGAGCCATGTCGGGCGTTGATTGTAGAGGTTGGTGAGGGTACGCTTTTTGAGTTCTTTTTCACTGAGGCCAGGTGGGTTGAGCCAGTTGTCGCGTTTGGTGACGAGTGCTTGTGCGGCTACGGCGATGGCGTGGACGCGTGGATCGTCGGTAGATTCTTGGCCGGGCGGCCATGGGAATGGGAAGGTACTAAAGCAGGTCGTAGGCGTATAGGTTAAGTCATTCCCTGCTCCTAACCAACTTCCAATACGAATTGACCATGCAACATGTAGGTCCGAGCTTAAAACACCAAATGCGTAGTCAGTATCTAATGCAATAGCGATAACAGTTGCAGAGGGCAAAATCCTTGCGTCTTCAAAGGTAAATAGGCGATATTTGGATAATTTAGGTGTAAAAATTACTTTTTGTTTGCCAGTACGAGCCTTCTTATAAGTAGAACCTGTTCTACCTAATCTCCACCAGTATTGTTTTCGGGATGGTTCCCGGTTTGTGTCTCGAATAGGCTTAACATATTTTTTGACATACTCAAACGGTGCTTCATAGCAACTTGCATCCTCTAAAGAAAGCATGTCAAAATCAATAATATATAGCTTTTCATTGCGCTCAATTACATCAACTCCATTTAGCCAAGGGACAATAACATCGCTATGTGGTTTGTTATGAATATTTGGTAGTTTTAACATTCCTTCGGCTTCTAGCTGGTCAAGCTCAAAGGGACCTACTTTTGCTGGACCTTGAAATGCTAAATTTCGATTTTCTTTTAATTTTTTCGCCTTTCGGATATCTAAGTCGTTGGTCAAATCAGAATTTATTGACTCAGCGAGTTCTCCATTCAGCCAAATATCACTGTATTTCTGGTTAGAAAAACCAATTATTGAAACACGAACAGCCGCACCGTCCAGTATCCATGCTCGGTCACTCCAAGCCATAAATATATTTCCTGTGTCAATAATTTTTTCGAGTACTTCTTGGTTTTTTCCATGCCTAATCGAATTGGTTGCTAATAATCCAGCAGAACCTTGTACCCTACTGTCGATTTCACTTTTTGCTTTAATAAAC
>JBCCFC010000821.1:0-6385 GCA_039029935.1 Chloroflexota bacterium | reverse complement strand
GATGCTGGTCAATCGGTTATTATATATATATAGTTGTACTAAATTTGATAGATCTCCGATCTCAACCGGAATATTTATCAACTGATTCAGTTGGAGTCTCAAATACATTAAGTTAGAAAGGTTGCCTAGTTCCAGCGGAATGCTACGTAGTTGATTTTCTGAAAGAGAAAGTTCTGTCAACTCAGAAAGACTCCCGAGTGAAGAAGGGATCTCGGTTAACTGATTGTTAGAGATAGATAATTTTGTTAGGTAGGCTAGGTTGCTAAGTTCGGATGGTACGCTGGTTAATTGATTATTATCCAGATATAACTCGGATAAATTGAACAGATTCCCAAGTTCTGGTGGAATGCTCGTGAGCTGATTATCATTCAAGTTGAGCACTGACAAATAAAAAAGATTCTCAAGTTCTGGCGGAATGCTCGTGAGCTGATTATTATATAACGACAGTGTTGTCAGATTAAAAAGATTGCCTACCTCAGGTGGGATGCTTGTCAATTGGTTATTATATACGGAAAGAGATGTTAAATTGGTCATGTTACCAATTGCAGATGGGAGACTGTCCAATTGATTATCATAAAGACGAAGTGTCGTTACATTACTGAGGTTACCAATTTCAGACGGGATGCTATTCACTTGATTACCATAAAGAGAAAGGGTTGTTAAGTTAGTGAGATTTCCTATTTCTGATGGCAACCCACCTCTTAGCTCATTATAAGATAAATATAGCGTTTTTAGGTTAGTGAGATTTCCTATTTCAAGAGGAAGTTCACCACGCAATTGATTACTGTGAAGTGAAAGGTTTGTTAAGTAGGTAAGATTACCAACCTCTGCTGGAAGAATACCAATAAGTCGATTTGAGTCAAGTCTAATACCTGTTACATACCCATCAGTGCAATCTACACGATACCAACTGCAAGGGGTTGTCGTGTCTAACCAACCAGAACTATTAATCCAATTAAATCCACCCGTCCAAGTATAGATAGCCACCAACGCTTCACACTCACTTACCGGAATCTCGGTCACGGTGGTACAATCAAAGGTCGCTTGTGTTGGTACGTTTTGCGCCGTCGCAGTATCTGTCAATATGTGATTTTGTGGCATAATGGCCCACAGGATGCAAATGGTGGCAATGATGAATAGCCGTTGTGATGTTTTGATGACGGTCATGATGATTGCTCCTTTTCGAGAAAAAATCATATTGAGTTTGGGCTGCACGGTCAGATTTGGCAACCACAAATGAAGTAGTGGGGTTTATTATACACATATTTTTTTGAAACACAAATCAGCAGTTTTGTTATCGTGTCAACAAATATTTATGTTTCAGTAAAGTTCAAAGTTCATAACGGTTTCTGATCTCCTTAATCGCTGACCGTACCATCCATCGGATGCGGATTGTATCATTACGAAGATGACGCTCCAGCACAGGAATCGAGTCTATTGTTCCAATCATGCCCAGCCCTTTGGCAATACGGCGCAGTGTCCAATGATCATGCTCTTTGTCCAGCATATTTTCGAGCAATTCCCGCGCTTCGCGTAGGTCCAGCAGGGCAACCGATTGGACAGCATAGCCGCGCACGAGATAGTTAAAATCATTCAAGGCTTTGAGCAGTTCACGGCTGGTTTCTGGGCGTGTACAGACACGTCCCATCAGGTAAACCGCGCGTGAGCGATGGTGTGCCCAAGCTTTGGATTGGTATTCTGCGTTGGTGTATAGCTGCACGGCATAGGACTCAATGTTGCGTTTTTGAGGCAATTGAACCAGCGCATCGGTGGCACACCAAGCCACAAAGTCATCGACATCCGCATCATAGAACACTTCGAGCAAAGCATTGACCGCATCATCGTCGGCAATGAAGCCAAGCCCGACAGCACATAGCCCACGCGCCAATTCAAACTGTGCCGGGTCGTTCATACGGTTGATCAACAACTGTCGATAGGGCGCACGAGCTTGCCCGTCTTTTTGGATGGCTTTGCGATAAATGCCCATCAGTTGGGCGACAATTTTGGGGTTGTTACGCGTGGCGTTGACGACTTCGCGCTCAGTTTCTTCTAAGGAAACATCAGGATTCTTCATCGACCACACCCAGATCGAACGGGCGATGGCGATGACGACGCGGCTGGCCCATTCACGATGCAAGAGCCGCAACAGGGACTCAGCGGCACGTGGATGTCCCGTCTGACCAAGCATCTCCACAATTTTTTCGCGATTTTCGGGTGTTTCCTTGGGCAACTGTTCAATCATGGCATCCACCATCGCATCCTCGACCTGCTGATTGTACACTTCGCCCAAAAACTGCTTACAGTGCGCCGCGACAAAGACATCACGATCAATCAGGTTTAACATCAGTTCATCCGGGTCAAGCGTCAACCCGATTAACACCTCCAAGGTTCCACGCCACCAAAGACTGTCAAGTTCCTGTAGGACAATGGCGATGTCGCTCGGATTAGCAGCCAGATACTCCCCTGCATAATAGGACCGCGTCGTTTGGCTCTGGAAATGCCATTCTCGGTAGGCATCTCGCCGGATAAACCCCAAATCACGCAGGGCATGAATCAAGGAGCGCCAGTTATAGGGTGAATCCCAAGCCGTCAAGTAGGTACGTGTGACCTCCATCGCAAGCTGTTCGCTGCAAGAATCCACATGGTTACGCTGCATGTAAAAGGCCAATTCTTCAAGCAGCCCCTCTAGCAATTCTGCGGGCAGGTCATTGGGGGGGAGGTATCCTAGATCACCCTCTAAGCCAAGCCGCCGTCGATTGAGGTGACGCAACAATTGGCCTTTATTTTTAAGGGCAGGTGTGGAGATAGATGGATCGCCAGCAACCCCTTGCAGTTCTGCCCCTGGTGGCGTATACTCCAATTCAAGGATGATCTCTAGCATAGAGCGATTGCGTGCCAACTCGCGCAGTCCGGTACTCAATACGCGGTAGTATGTATCGCCCAAAACAGAGCGTGCTTCCTCTTCATTGAGGTGGTCCAAATAGATAATGTCCGATGTGCCAAGTTGGTTGTGATAGTTGACCGTTGAGCAGGAGACGACATGCTGTTGATAGGGATGTAACTCCATAAAGCGACGGATGGTCTGTAAGCTGTTGATGCTGATGCTACTGCTTTCATTGCTGTGGCTGAGGTTTGTGCTTGTGCGCCCTAGCTGATCCAACCCATCAAAGAGCAGCATACAGCGATACTCCGAAAGCAATAGATTGGTTTCCTCGACGGTCAGGGCTTCGGCTTCGGGGTCTTGGAGTAGGTGGCGATTGATGGCATCGCGCACAAGAATGGGCAGAGACAACCCTGTGCCTAAATCGGAGATTTGAAGAAAAATCGGGATGGTGGCGAGCAGCCAGCTAAACTCCTTGTCGGACTCGTGGCTGCGTTCAATATGTCTCAGTGTCCGTTGAGCCACGCGATTCATGAGATAGCGCAGCGCAGGTGTCTTGCCAGACCCGCTCTCGGCCAAAAGTGTGACACGTTGTGCGCCATTGATCCGGCGATTGCGATTGAGCATAATGGTGGCTGCTTTAAATAATTCATGGCGGTGCTCAATCATCCCTTCCTCTACTTTGGCATAGAAGGGAATTGACCACAACGTTTTCAACCCCTCGGATGCATATTCGGGGGGAGAATCTGGTTGGCTGACAATATTGAGATATCGGATCATCGTATCCCAACTGGGTGGGGTTACAGGTTCGGGTGTAATTTGCTCCGCAAGATTTTCGACAAGGTTTTCGGTAAAGCGTCTCAGCCGTTCATTCTTTAGCGTGTCATCCACAACCCGATTTACTTCAGGGAAGAGAAGACCATCTTCAGAACGCATATAGAGAACAGGCACACCAAAGTCCAGTTCAGTGGGGTCGCCAGGAACTACTTCCAGATTGAGGATTGCCAGCCGCCCCTGCACCATCGCTTCGTCAATGGACTGACCAAGGGCAATGCATTGGTAGAAGCGGCGCGCAAAGGCCAGGGCCGATTCGTCATAAATTTGATACTGCATGGCGACGACGGCGGGTATACCAGCCAACATGAGTGCAGGGGCCACGCCACTCCATACGTTAACATCGTCACGTCGCCCGGACTCACAGGCACCCATCACCACCAAGCGTGTCTGTGACAATAGCCGTGCTAGTTTATCGCCAAAAAAGGGCGTTGCCTCACCGGATTCATTCTCAAGGACAATGGCTCCTTGCCCTGCAACTGTACTGGATTCACGGTCAGACGCCGTGTCATTGGTAAAAAAGACACCATGTCCCGCAAAGTGAAAGATATGTGCCCCAGTGATACTCTGTTCGAGTTTAGGAATGGTGAGGTGGTCGATATAGGTGGGCTTAATCTTGTTGCTGACATCTTCAGAGTCGGTCAAGGCACGTTCGAGCAGACGCCGTTCATTGGCAAGGTTGAGCGGGTCCAAATCCAGCGGCTCGGCAAACCCAGCCACAAATTTCAACGGTGGTGTCACCTCAATCGACTGGCGGGCTTTGGGCAGTGCTTCATGACGTACAATCGAGACGCGCGGGTCCAAGGCCAGAAAGCCATCGAGCGATGATGACGACTCTAACGATTCAGGAATGCCCATGCGGTTGAGGTAGAGATATTCCCAAGGCAAGTTGGCAAGTTCTGGGTGATTGAGTTGTAAGCGCAGCCGTAACCCCTCGTCTTCGTCCAAGGCATTCAGACTGCTTAAGAGCAATTCTCGTACCCGTTCTGGCAGCAGGATATCGGCCAATGACTGTCCCAATGTACGCAGGCGATCCGAATCAATCAGCTTTTCTTGAAGCCGTAGCAACGGTTGCATAAGTGTACGCTCATTGTACTGCACGGTTTCGGCAGTGCGCATTTCCCCCGCAGGTGATTCGAGGACTTCAATTTGGAATTCACTGGTTTGACGGTCGATCATGGCCCAGTCACGGGCACGTAGTGTAAAGTCTAAATAGTTCATAGGTATTGTCTTTTTGTGGAAATATGGAGTAATGCTATCACTGAAGTATTGTTGGACATGGATGTCGATAGTCAATATCTTTGCCAAATTCGCATTCCTACCTCCTGCATAATTTTAACAGACTTGACCATAACATGCCACCGCCTCAATACAAAAAAGCCAGTCTCTTGACCAGCTTTCCTGTAAAGATTGAACGGGCTTCGTGTAACGGCTGTAATCTACTTATACACTGGCACGACTTTCCATTGTACTCGCATTACTTTCAATAAAAAGTTGTTGCATAAAATAGGTCAATCCATTTCTTGTAGCCTCTGGTGCCGCATCAGTTAATCTGTAAAGAGCATCCATCTCATTAATTTTTTCAAGCTCAGTTCCTACAGTCTCCTGGTCTGTTTCACTTATAGGCAACATGTGTCTCAGAATACCAAAAATTGATTTTCGATGTTTCGTTAATGAGTCTATCTTCTAACCCTTGACTGAAAATATATTTTAGAGCAAGTGGACCCGTTTGTAAAGCCCCAGAAGGAACCAACTGCTCAATATCATCATCTGATTTCTTGCTCAAATCAATGAGGATATATTCAAAATGCGGGATAAATTTCTGCAACGGGGGATCAACATATTTAAATAATGCTGCAAATTGGCGGTCTATGTTCCAGTTCTCGTCACCATGATAAAATATAATCGGAATGATGGCGCGTGGTTAGATATTGTTGCGTTTCATCGTTGGCTATGATGTCTCAGAGTCGCTTGCGGTTGAAGAGGCGATGCGGGCACTCAATATGGCGATTCGTCAAGCCAAGCGCCCACTCTGTGGTCTCATTCATCATAGCGACCACGGCATCCAGTATACCTGTCAAGCCTATCGGCAGCGTCTCAAACGCTACCATATCCAGTCGAGTATGGGCGAGGTTGGCAACTGCTATGACAATGCGATGGCTGAACGAGTCAATGGCATTCTCAAATCCGAGTATCTCCTCGGACAACGCTTTGCGGATACCAAGCAGGCGAGGCAAGCGACACGTCAAGCCATTCCAGCTTTACAACGATGAGCGACCTCACCTTGCGCTTGCGTTCAAGACACCTCGTGAGATCCATACCTCGTCATAGCTGGTGTCTACATCCTTGGGCTTGGTGACTCGCGCGCTTGCTTTCGCTCGGTCGCCCGTCGCATTTTCGAGGGTAGCACATTTTGAGCCACTGTCAAGGTTTGCAGGTCTATCCCGCCAGTTTGGTTTGTACTATTCCTCACACATCAGCTATTCGTTGTCATTTGTGCAAAATAAATAACCTTAGCTTGTATAACTTCTCATCAAAAATTACCGTGTATTTTGATAGGAAGATGAAGAATTTTGTGTAAATATATATAAGGACTTGACAATCTCATTGTGACTGCGGCGAGTTAACACTTAATTTGCACTACGACGTCGCGCCAACCGTAAATCATTC
>JBCCFC010000820.1:0-6386 GCA_039029935.1 Chloroflexota bacterium | reverse complement strand
TTTTCTTCACCCATCCATGTGCGGTATAGTCTCAACTCCTACGAAATCCCCGGCGGCAACTATGGCGCACTGGTCTATGGGCATAATGGCTACACCGCCTACAACAATGGCATTTGGGGTGGCAATCATGGCTACAATACAAATGAGGGCTTCCCGTTTATTGTTGAATTTACCAATGCTCCCCTACAAACAGCCACCAACGTTGGCGGCTCCACTACCTTTGGTGCCGAGCATGATGGCGTGACTTGTAACAACAGTGACGCGGGTGCTGCTGGCTGGGTCGATGGCTTGAATGGCGACCTCTCGGTCTTTGATACCGTGAATCCGGGTGACGGCATTTATGAAGGCATTACGCGCGCACGTTGGCGTGTGGCGCAGCGAGTTTACTGGGGGCAGAGTCGGAAAGCGGAGTACACATGGGATGGTAATTTCCGTCAAGAGGTGTACTTCCAAGCACAAGTCAAACAAGATATCAACATTCAGGTCGATGACTCGGAGTTGTTTGCGCTCATGGGGCATGCCTATGGCGATATTGACGCCGGAACGGGTCAGCCAGACTTTGCCCTCTATGAGGGACACAACCCCGGCCCTGCACCCAACTGTCGTCCCCATGAAAGCTCTGACTGGATACTCTCGACCAACACCGTCACCACCACCACTGGCTGGTGTTCCAACTCCTTTATCGACGATGCCACAGGCATTGGGCCAGATGGCACGGTCTTTACTGATGTCTCTGACAATGTGGATTGGGATAACAATGCGGGCGTTCTTGAATCCGCTTGGGGGAGCAGAACAAACAATTGGTGGCACGCGTCTGGTGCAGTCGCCCAAATTGTGGGGGCACGTGTTGGCCTCACCAAAGTCAATGTGGAGGGTCTGAACGATATTGCCGACAACGGTCAATTGGTGCAATACTCGATGCGACCCTTTGTCACAGGCTCCAATCTTGAAGCATTGACCAATGTCTATCTAATCGACTATCTGCCAGCGCAGTATCAATTTGTCCGTTTTGTCCAGCTACCCACCACGCCGGGGGCAACCTGTGCAGAATTCTTTAACATCATTCGCTGTCAATATTCCGAGCCAGACCCCGCTGTCGATACGGGCGCACTGCCTGCGGGTCTTGCGGGTGGCTGGCCCACCGTGTCCGATGGCTCTTCCGAAGTCATCATCGAAGTGCGGGTACAGGGTGCGGTGGCAAGCCAGACGACATCCAATGGCATTAAGAATTCAGGGTCTGCCCGATCAACAGGGCTTGGCCCTTGGAATGCAGGTTCAGGTAGCTTTACAGGCAGTGTGATTGACTTTGAGCAATCGGCTAGCTCTGGTGCTTACTCCTATCTACCGCTGGCTGCGGATGAAGGATTAATCACCAAGAGCTTGGGTGAACTGGCGGGTCCTTGTCCCACCCATCCGACCCAGGACCCTGTGCCTGCGGGTTGGGAGGAACACTGTCAACTCTTGGCTGAGGGTGAAAATATCAAGTACACGCTGACCATCAGCAATCATGGCAACACGGCGTTTACCAACATCCGCTTTGTCGATGTCCTGCCTTACAACAACGATGCTGTGTCCGAACCCGCCTCTAACACACCCAACCAAACTGGCTCGCCACCCACAACTGGTGATGCGCGCACCCCTGGCTCGGACTATGCGGGGACACTCAACTATGTCGCCGTCTTTGGTGCCAGCACAGTCTATGTCTCTGGCGATGCGCCCAACACAATCTCACGTGACCCAGATGCGGCGGAACTCAACTCGACGTGGTGTACCAACACACTCGACAACGGCGGTACGCTTGTCATGGGCGGTGGGGCTTGTCCAGCCACCAAGGCCGATGTCACCGCTGTCTATGCTGTGATGGCTGGCTCGCTAAACCCAGAGTACTCACGCTCCATTCAGATTCAGTTAAAACCTGTTGGCTATGAATGTGATGACATTTGGACCAATACATCGGGTCTGCGTGTGGATGAAATTTACCTGCCCATTCGCTCGCAGGATGTCAGCGTCATGCCCAACTGTGGACCCGCGACCTTGGGCAACTATGTCTGGCTCGATGAAGACAACGATGGCGAGCAGGATGCGGGTGAACATGGCATCGCCAACGTGGTTGTGACGCTCACGCCACCAGCAGGTGTAGACCTTGGCAATGGCGCGGGTGTGGCAATCAGCACAACGACCGATGCCAATGGTGGCTATCTCTTTGCGGATCTACCAGCGGTCGATGGCTATGTCGTCTCTGTCAATGACACCCAGAGCGCGCTGAACGGCTTAGAATACACGGTTGCCAACAACGGCGGCAACAGCAACCAAGCCGATTTTGGCAACCAAGACCCGGCTGGCTACACCATTGACCTCAGCCCGGGCGAGGTAGACCTCTCGGCAGACTTTGGCTTTAACCACAACACCGACAACGAGGTCAACAACAACACAGGCGTCGTGGCAATCGGCGACACCATCTGGATTGACGCCGATGGCAATGGCATCGAAGACCCAAGCGAAACACCTGTCTCTGGTGTGGAAGTGACGCTCTATGATGAGGATGGTACTATTGTGACCACCGCTACCACTGATGCCAACGGGTACTATCTCTTTGATAACCTGTCTGCTGGTGTCTACAGTGTGCGTGTGACCAACTCTTCCTCGGCTTCGTCCTCGCATGATGTGCTGGGGGCAGGGTACACACAGACGGGCGACCCTGACCACTTTGGCACGACCGGACCCAACAACGACAACTATGGCAGTCCCGTTGTGCTTGCCCCCGGCGATGTCTTCCTCAACATGGACTTTGGCTACCAGCCCACCAGCGCGGTCCTCAACAGCGTCGGTGACACAATCTGGTACGATGCCGATGCGGATGGCAATGGCATGTCCTTGACGCCTGTCGATGGCGGTGCGCCTGTGACACAGGGTGCCGGTGGCGCGGCTGATGCCATTGACTATCCGATTGCGGGTGTGACCGTTGCGCTGATTGATGACCTCAATGACAACGGATTGTGGGATGCAAATGAACCGATTATTGCCAGCGATATGACCGATGCAAATGGTCAATATCTCTTTGACGATTTGCCCGATGGCAGCTACATCGTCTGGGTCAACGACACAAATGTGGCCTTGGATGGCTTGGTGCAGACCTATGACAGGACGGGTGCGCTCGACAACATGAGTGCCGTAGACCTTGACAGCACAGAGAGCAACGCGACCAGCGTCGATGTCCGTGACCATGATTTTGGCTACAGCGACAACCCAGCCTATGGCAGCATTGGCGATACGGTCTGGTTTGATGTCGATGGCTCTGGTGGCGACCAATCTACACAGGGTGCAGAACCGGGTATTGAAGGGGTGACGGTCAACCTCTTCTTGGACAACAACAGCGACGGTCTGCCAGACAGCAGCTCACCTGCCGCAACCATGATGACCGATGAGACGGGCAACTATCTCTTTGAGGGCTTGCCCTTTCACAACTACATCGTGGCTGTGGACACCAACACCCTGCCACCACAGTACAATACCACGGCCACCCATGAACCTGATGGCGATACGGATGGCTATGGCACAACGGTGACACTGGATGCAGCCAACCCACACAGCCGTGACCAAGATTTCAGCTACACGTTGACTGACACCACGCTTGGCTCCATTGGCGATACCATCTGGGGCGACCTTGACAGCAGCGGTGGCGACCAATCCACGCAAGGGTCTGAGCCGGGTCTGGCGGGTGTGACCGTACAGTTGTTGGACAGCAACGGTTTCTTTACGACCACCGTCACCGATGAAAACGGCAACTATCTCTTCCCCAATCTGCCCACCGATGTCTACCGCATCTATATCTATGAGGGTACATTGCCGAACGGATTTACCAGAGTCGAAACCTATGAGCCAGATGTGGAACTAGATGGGAATGGGGACCCGGTTCTGGACCACATTTCCTATTACACATTGACGGTCGGTGAACACAACCGCACCCAAGATTTCAGCTACCCACCAGAGGATGGCAACTACAGCATTGGTGACTATCTGTGGTTTGATGTGGATAGTAGCGGCAACGGCCAAACGGGCAGCATGGATGAGCCGCCACTGAGTGGTGTTGTTGTCAATATTTTTGATAACTCAGGCGTCTTCACAGGCTCGGTGACAACGGATGAGCAGGGCTACTATCTCTTTACAGGGTTAGTGACAGGCACATACACCATCCAGGTCGAAACCGCAACACTGCCATCGTATGTGGATACAACATCAACATACGATGGCTCTGATGGCACAAATGGCGACAGCAACAGCATGGTGACGGTCAACGCCACCAACCCACATGCACGGGGTGAGGACTTCAGCTATCCACCTGCACCCGTTGATGGCACAATCGGTGACACGGTGTGGTTGGACCTCAATGGTGACGGCGACCAAGACCCTGATGAGCAGGGCATTGGCGGTGTGATGGTCACGCTCCAGAGACCCGATGGCATCGTCATCACCACGACAACCGATAGCAATGGCAACTATATCTTTACCGACTTGGCTGTCAGCACAGGTGGTGAAACCTACATTGTCAACGTTGTGCCAAGCTCATTGCCAAACGGTGTGACGCAGACCTATGACTTTGATGGCGTCGGCTCATCCAACCAATCTACGGTGACACTGACAACGGCAGCACCCATCCGGTTGGACCAGGACTTTGGCTATACGGGCGATAACCGTTTGGGCAACTTGGTGTGGATGGACACCAACGGCGATGGTCACTGGGACGGTGTGGATGGTCCTGATAGCGTTGCAAACACCGAGGATGACGAGCCAGTTATCGCAGGTGTCACGATTGATGTCTACATGGACAGAAATGGCAACAATGGATTTGATAGCAGCGATACATTGGTGGCAACCGTGACAACGACCAACAGCGTAACCACCACAAGCGGTGATGATGGCAACTATCTGGTTGAAGGCTTGCCAGACGCCACCTACTTTGTCAACGTAAGTGACAATGACGGTGTGCTCAACGGTTACTGGCATTCGCTCGGCACAGCAAACATGACCGATGAAAGTCAAGACGACGCCTACTACATGGTGGACCTTGATGCAAGCAACGCAAATCCGGCGAGTGTCGAGAACCTGACAGCGGACTTTGGCTACTACATGAAGCCAGCCGCGTTGGGCAACTATGTCTGGATGGACACCAACGGGGATGGCCTGCAAAATGATGGCGAAACGGGTCTCAACGGTATCGAGGTGATGTTGACCATTGGCTATCCAAATGGCACGAACATTACCGTGACTACCATGACGGCCAATGACAGCAGTGGTAATCCGGGTTGGTACAGTTTCAATGTCCAGTTGGATGAGGATTTCAATGGCGACACGAGTGACGGGAATGCCGATCCAACCTACACGATTGCGGTCGATACCAATCAGAGCGCGCTCAGTGGCTATACCACTACACAGGTCAATGTCAACAGCAACAGCAATGACCTAGAGGACAGCGACGACTACAACGGTGTCACAGCCATGCCTGTCCAAGGGCTGACCAATGTGGCGGCACAGGACCCAGTGACCAATGAGCCAGCGATTGCCTCATTTGACTTTGGCTTTGTGCCAATCCCATCGATTGCCGTTGAAAAAATCCGCAACACACCAGACCCAGTGATACCAGGGGCAACCGTGACCTTTACGATTCGCATCACCAATACAGGCACAACAACGATTACCACACTGCCATTGACCGATACCTATAGTACGGCCTACCTGACCTATGTTGGGCTACGCACGACACCAGAATCGGACACAACGGCCAATAGCGGGCAGATTGTGTGGAGTGACCTGACCCAAGCTGCACCCAACGGCTTTGGCATGGACTTTGCACCAGACGAGGTGTGGGACGTTGTGGTTGAGTTTGCAGCGAGATTGGACACAACCAGTTTGCCGAATAACTGGACCATCAACACCGCGCAGGTCTACACGCATACTGTCACAGACACGGTACGCATCTATGCACCGACCAATGTCGTGTTGAGCAGTCGCGAGGTTGAAGTTGAGGACGAGATGGTTGTGTTGTCATGGTCTACTGCCGACGAGACCGATTTGATTGGTTTCCATGTGTTGCGACTGGATGATGTGGGCGGCGAGCCTGTGCGCCTCACTAACGATGAGCAGATGATTCTGGCAGAGGGCGCAGGCAACGGCGCAGAGTATCGCTACGAAGATATCATAATAGGTGATGCTGATGCCAACCATCATTATGCGTTGGAGATGGTGATGGCGGATGGTACACGTCCGCTGATGGATATGGGTACGATTAGCCAAGCACCGAGTGTGTGGATGGTTTACTTGCCTGTGTTGAGGAAATAGAAACCCCCTCCTAGCCTCCCCCAGTTTGGGGGAGGAACAGTTTCCTTGAC
>JBCCFC010000819.1:0-6398 GCA_039029935.1 Chloroflexota bacterium | reverse complement strand
GCGTCGAGAGACAGCTGCTCCAGGACACCGAGCTGACACAGCAGGTGGTGGCCCTCGAGGAGCCCGAATCGCACGTTCTGGTCTTCGAGAAGCTCAGTCCGGACGCCCAGGTCCTGATGTTGCGAGTCACCGACCCACCGAATACTGACCTACTGAATACCGAATACTCACCTACCGAATACTGGCACACAACGTAAAGAGTGAATTTCTCAAACTTAAACTAATATGTAAGGTTTCTTCGCATACAACCATCGCTAAAAATCAGTCATAAATCGTAAACGGTCTAACAAATAACGGATTCTTCATGGTTTGAATTGTGGTATCATCTCTCACAGTACAACATTCCTGCATACAATTTGGAATAGTACGCAGTCAAACGGTCTTTGAGCATTGCTTGTTGCTATCCATCATCGCCAAATCAACGATTTGCCTACAACAATAGTTAGGTTGCCAAATTACAAGTGTAAGCTATTAGAACTGTTGCAAAATAAGACCCATGGGATTGCGGGGAACCCTCTGGGTCCCCATGCTAATACAGAAAACCAGTTAAAACAGGTTGTATTCAGCATAACGTAGTATACTTTAGTATACTTTAGTATACTTTCTGTGATAGACACCGAATTGCATTCGGTGACTTTCTTTCAAAATTAAAACAACATCAAACATCTCAATGAGTCTGTGGATTTGTCAGAGGTAGATCATCTTGATAAACCAGCTTTTACGCATATTAATCCAACCCCCAGCCACCTTTTCGGCCATCTCATTTTCGTTGGCCTTCACCACCTACACGCTGTTGCTCATCGCGCTCTATCCGGTTGTTGGTGGTGTCGCCGCATCCTTTGGCGTCATCCCCGCCATTGTTGCGGGCATTTTGTTTGGACCCCGTTATGGTTTGCTCTGTGGCTTCTCGCTATTATTGTATAATGCCTATGTACTATCGTTGATTGACCCCACTATCTCCCTGAGTGACGTCATGAACCTCATCTCTGTGATTGGGGTCACAGTGGTTGCCTTTGTCGCTCAGGCTGCGGGGTGGGCTGCCAATATGAATCGCCGTTTAAGCAAAGAGATTTATAATCACAAACAAACTCAGATGGCATTAAAAGAAGCCAACGATCAACTTCAACATCAAGCCGCACAAGCGGCGCAGGTACGCAGCTATTTTCTCACATCCATCAGCCATAAACTGCGGACACCGATGAATGCAGCAATGGGCATGAATCACCTGTTGCTCGACTCTGATCTCACAGCACTGCAACGTGAATATGCCGAAGAAGCCTATCGCGGCAACCAAGACACCATCAGCATCATCAATGCCATTCTGGAATATACTAAAGTCGAGTCGGGGGCCACCCAGATCGACTGTGTGGATTTTGTCCTCAGCGATAAACTCAAACGTCTGTATACACAATTTACACCGCAAGCGGCCTCCCAAGAGGTCAATTTGCGCTTTGATATTGACCCTGCCATCCCGACACATCTCTGTGGGGACCCGACACGAATCGGGGTGCTCTTGCGCAACCTGATCGAAAATAGCTTGAACGCAACCCAAAAGGGCGAAATCTTGGTTTCTGTGCAATTGGGTATATCAGAAGAACAGGCGCAGACGAAACATCTTCCATTGGCGTTTACGGTGAAAGATAATGGTGTGGGTATGAGTGCGGAGACGGTTGATACTCTCTTTAAAGCAAATGGACTGCACGAGTTTAATGGTGTAGATACAAAGACAGGCTCACCCAAAGGCGCAGGTATCGGCTTGGCACTCGCTCGCTCGCTCTGTCAATTGATGGGTGGTGAGCTACAGATTGAGAGCAAAGAAGGCATTGGCACGGTTGTCACCTTTACCATTGTAGTGGAAGAAAGCAAAACAGCGCGGGTATCAGAACTGGTATCAGAACAGCCAGCCAAAGAAACAATCCAACTGGCCGCTCATCGTCATCGGATACAGCCAAACCGAATACAGCCAATTGTGGCTGGCAAACATGGGACAAAATCCGAACCGAAAAAGTTCGATAACACATTGGCGCAACGCTACCCGTTTGCCATTCTGCTGGCCGAGGACAATGTGCTCAATGCCAAGGTTGCACGCCGTTTGTTAAAACGCTTTGGTTATCAAGTGGATTGGGTGAAGGATGGAAAAGAGGCGGTTAGCGCGGTACAAGAGAAGAGCTATGATGTCGTGTTGATGGATATACAGATGCCAGAGTTGAACGGCATCGAGGCGACACAGCAGATTCGTCAAATGCAGTTGAGTGATGCGATGAACCAGCCCTACATCATTGCTGTCACCGCTGACACCACGCTGGAAGACTCGACTACACGCCAAGATGCCGGACTAGATGGCTATATCGGCAAACCATTGGCTCCCGATATTATTACATCTGAACTGGAGCGGGCGTGGTTCTCGCGTCAGGAGCAATTGTTTTGAGTCGATTGGTGTTCGGTCTCGTGTGCTGAACGTAGCACCCACCGAATTCATTCGGTGGGTAGCTGTATTTTACAATATTTTTATTCTCTCAATGCCTTCATGCCTGCTTCCAATACCTCAACAATCCGATCCACATCATACACACAACCACTCCATGTGCCGCCACCCGCCGCTTGCAGTGCCGCCCATAGCCGTGTGTCATCTGGCAGACGTGAATCAGGCACGAGGTCAGCCGATGCCGTGCGTGATGCCAAAACTGTAGCCCCCTCTTCGGATGTATAGCGTTGCCCATCATGACCGACGAGATCAACACTGCCTGTTAAGTTGATGGTATCGACAATGAGCTGAATTGTGTCGCCTTCTTGCACACGGCCAATCGGTCCATCCGCTAGAGCTTCGGGACCAATATGCCCAATACAGGCTCCCGTGCTGACACCACTAAATCGGGCGTCGGTGATGAGCGCGACTTCTTTGCCAAAGGGAAGATAGCGCAGGGCAGAGGTAAGCTGATAGGTTTCCTCCATGCCGCTGCCCAGTGGACCACGACCTGCTAGTACGATGATGTCGCCAGCTTCGATTTGTTGTGCCTCCCCTTTAGAATTAGCAGTACCTTTGATGGCGGCGATGGCGTCACGCTCGCTGTAGAAGACCCGCGCTCGCCCCAAATTGCGATAGACGCCATCGTCATCCACCACAGAGGGGTCAATGGCCGTGCTTTTGATGACCGAACCTTCGGGCGCAAGATTGCCCACAGGGAAGGTTACGGTGCTGGTTAAGCCACGCTCTTTGGCGGTCTGGGCATCCATGATCACATCGTTGGGGTCAATGCCATCCAAATCCTGTAACATTTTGCGCACAATCTGACGCCGTTCGCTGCCTTCCCATTCGTCGAGCGATTCACCCAACGGTCGGCCCTCAACGGTCATAACATCGAGCTTGAGTAGGTCCATGTCACGCAGATGTAGCATCACTTCGGGGACACCACCCGCCAAAAATGCCTGCACAGTGACATGACCGACAGGACCGTTGGGCAGGACATCAACCAGACGTGGCACAGCATTGTTGATGCGTTGCCAATCAGCGACGGTCGGGCGTGGTAGACCCGCAGCATAGGCCACAGCCGGAATGTGCAGGAGCAAGTTGGTGCTGCCACCAAAGGCCGCGTGAATGACCATGCCGTTGTGCAGGGCATCTTCGGTCAGGATATCAGCCGTTGTCAAACCCATCTCTTCCAGTCGCATCAATGCCTGTGCCGAACGCCGTGCCATATCCGTCCAAATCGGTTGACCCGATGGCGCAAGCGCGGCGTGCATCAGTGTCATGCCCAGCCCTTCGGCCACCACTTGACTGGTTCCTGCTGTCCCCAAAAACTGACAACCACCGCCTGGTGAGGCACACGCTCGACAGCCCAAATCCGCTGCTTCTTGCAAGCTGATCTCATCATGGGCAAATCTGGCCCCAATCGTCTGAATCTTACCCGCATCCTCACCATAGGTCGGTGGCAAGGTCACACCGCCTGGAACAACAATCGTTGGCAGTTCATGTTGCGCCGCCATCGCAATCATCATCGCAGGCAAGCCCTTGTCACAGGTGCCTACGCCCATGACACCGCGACGTGTGGGCAGTGAACGCACTAGCCGACGCAACACCAGTGCAGCATCATTGCGATAGGGTAGGCTGTCCATCATGCCCTGTGTCCCCTGACTACGGCCATCACAGGGGTCTGTGACAAAGCCTGCAAATGGCGTCGTGTTGTGCTTGTTAAACTCCTCCGCCGCTGCTTCCATGAGCAAGCCGACTTCCCAGTGGCCTGTATGGTAGCCGAGCGCAATCGGTGTGCCATCCGGTGCGCGGATGCCACCCTGTGTGCTGAGAATGAGAAACTCCTTGGTGCGCAGTCGGCGTGGACTCCAACCCATGCCCACATTTTGACTCAGCGCAAAGAGATCACCGCTTGGTGCATTGCGTAAAAAATCAGGGTCCAGTGGAAGACTTCCCTCTGGACCCGCCGCATTGGTTTGAATTTCATAAATTTTTGATGATGCCGTGTTTGATTTTTCTGTGTTTGTACTCATGTTGATTGGCTCCAATCGTTTTCAATCCATTTTTGAATAGTAGGACGGAGTTTGGGTGATGGGATTGGTTTGGTATAGTCGAGTCGCTGTGCATACCGTGACTTATGATAGATGTGTTGAATCATTTGATTCAGGTCAATCAGGATATCAGGCTCTGGTTCAAGCAATGGCACAGGTAGTAATGGCAACGGCTCGTTGATTGCTACGGGCCAAATTCCCGAAATTCGCTCTTCACCACTGAAGGAGCGATTAAGTAGTACGACATAATCTGTGTCAACGGGCGACTCATTCAATTCCCATGCCACCCGCTGACCACCACGAAACAAGTCCAACTCAATCAAATGAACAGCTGAATAGAGAATCGTGTGTCGTTTTTGTTGATACCGTGACAATCCAGGTATTTGCTTATTCGGTGGTGAAAGAATTTCAATTGATGTAACCAATTGATGATTTTCAACCAAGCGAATTTGTACAGAGCGGTGTCGAGTTTCATTCCTGGCTAATGCGATACGATGAATCGGTGCAGCCAGTGTTGTTGCCTCCGAATCCTCAGCAAGCATAGCGTGATGGTTGATTGCCTGTTGTGTAGCTTCGCTTAATTTTGTAATTGGCTCAAGCACTGTGCCAATTACAATCATGGAATAGTAATGCTCACTCAATATCTTGTTGAGTTGCTTGTCGATTTCACTGGCAAGCATCGTCAAAAAGCTAGGCCAAATATGGTCAGCTTCCAAATATGGATTCATGCCTAGAAATGATGACATTAAATACCTCAAACAAAAATTTTAACAGGAAAATCGGGAAGGACTGGAAGAGAGATAGCCTTCATTTTCTCCTTCTGGCCCTTCCCGATCTTCCTGTTAGTCAAATGTCAAACGCTCACCACACTTCAATACATGATACGATTGCCCACTATCCTCTGCTCCCTCCACAAACGCCTCCGGAGATACCGTATTAAACTCAAACATCTCATAATGACATGGAATCACCAACTGCGCATTGATATCACGTCCCACCTGAACCGCCTCCAATCCAGATAGATTCCCCGCAACGCCACGCTTGGGATCACGGCCATTGATTGGCAACAATGCCACATCAACTGTGCGTCCAT
Source organism: Chloroflexota bacterium (assembly GCA_039029935.1). Taxonomy (GTDB): domain Bacteria; phylum Chloroflexota; class Anaerolineae; order Caldilineales; family Caldilineaceae. Next base: position 784 of record JBCCFC010000819.1, on the reverse strand, counting down.
TTGCCGCAGCCAGCAATGTCTCTGTCATGCCATCATAGAGCATGGTATCACCACTATGATAGATGGTATACGGCCCCACCTCGACCATCAGCCCAATAAATTTGTGATGACCGTTCTCATCCTGCTCAATCTCTTCATGGGCGGCAGGTACAGAGCGGAAGGTAAAGCTACCGACGGTGATAGGGGTATCCAGCGTGACGCCTGTCAAACGAGCTGGCTCCATCTGAAAACGATTGGCGGCAAAATCACGATTGGCTTCTGGGACGATCATGGTCATCTCCGCGTTGACCTGCATAAGCGGGATGATGGTTTCGCCATCCAAGTGGTCGGTGTGGTTATGGCTTGATGTCGCCACGTCGATAAAGTCCAGCCGTTCCGGTGCAATCACAATTTCGGTCATGCGTACATGAGGCTTGGGCGTGTTGGCATATTTCTTGGTCAGCGAGTCGGATAGATAGGGGTCGAGTAGCAGATGTTCGCTATTGTATTGGACAAGATAGCCGCTCTGCCCCAGCCACCAGATGTTGAGCGTATCGGCTTGGCTGCGGTGCGTGTAGACATCATTGAGAAAGGCGTCGTTGGATAAAACTGGTTTGATCATGATTTGCTCCTGTTTGTAGATAGATTGTCGGGACCTCCGGAAGGTGTTCAATTTTTGCAAAAATTGAACACCTTACGGAGGTCCCGACAATCGATCTACAAACAGGAGCAAATCATGATCAAACCCGTTGTATCCAACGACGCCGTTCTCAATGATGTCTACACGCCCCGCACCCACGCCGAT
>JBCCFC010000818.1:0-6399 GCA_039029935.1 Chloroflexota bacterium | reverse complement strand
TTTTCTTATTCGTTTTCCTCTTTTTGTTGCGGGTTGTTTGGTGTTTTTTTTTTTTTGCCCCATAACACTACCCCCCAAACACCCCCCCCCCACACCACTGCCGATTGAAGTTCTCAGGAATGCCAAGGGGTCTAATGCCATGTTTTGAGTTCATAGCCAAGTTACAGATAAGGCCAACCAGCGCGCATCGTTTCGTGCGGACAGTGGCAGAGCGCATTTTTGAGTAAGGCTACCATTCGTGTGATGCCCGCGCACTGCCACGCCGATTATAGGTCTCAGCCGTGCCAAGGGGTCTAAGGCCACGTTTTGAGTTCACAGCAAAGTGCCAAGTACGGCCACCACAGCCCGCGCAGAGTCCGGCCTGGCAGAGGGCGCATTGTAAAGCCACCGAATCTGCTCGCACATGGGCGGTCTGGGGGTGGGTGGGTGACTAGTGTGTCGGGGGGACGGTTGCAGATCGGGTTTGTCTTTCATGTATAGTGAATAGCTCGCACAAGTATCGGATAGTGCCACCTATCGACCCGTTGGAACGCTACAAACCCGTCAGCAACCCACACGCACCCACCCACCCCCAAACCTATCGACGGATGCCACCTAGCTTGCCCGTGCGATGGCGCCCCCTGCCAGACCTATCCGCGTGAGGCCACCAAGCTTGCCCGCGCAGAGTATCACTGTCGGTGCTTTCCTCGTTGTGTGTGATTGCCAAGTATCGACGTGTGCGGACAGGCGACAGAGCGCAGTTTTGAGTAATGCCACCGTTTGTGTGATGCTTGCGCACTGCCGCCGCCGAACCAAGTCCTGAGTAATGCCACCAGGTCTAATGCCAAGTCACAAGTACACAGCCAAGAATCGAGTGCGGCCACCTCAGTGCAGCCACGTTCATGAGTCATCCCCAAGTCACGGGTGAGGCCACCGCAACCCGCGCATAGACCGGCCTGGCTGACCTGCAATCGGTAAACCAACGTAGTCTGCTCGCGCAACGGGGCGGCATGGGGCACAGCGCACTGTAAGGCCACGTAGTCTGCTCGCGCATGGGCAAAAACCTTCGTCCTTGTCGCTTGCAAAGCTTCACGAGCTGCGGCCAAAAGTTTTTGCTGTGTAATGCCACCTAGCTTGCCCGTGCAAGGGCGCTGCATCCCCACACTCGCCTATCGTGTATGCCACCATACTCGCACCGAACACGGCCAGCCAGACCTATCGTCGAGAGCCACCTAGCTCGCCCGCGCACAGTATCGCCCATGCTTCCCCCGACCACCACCCCTCAAGAAGCCCGCGCAGAGTTTACTTTGCCTGCCACCTATCCGCACCGCACACTATTTATTTGTATACCTCTGTGATGAGCCAACACCAACAAAAAAAGCGTAGACCCATTGCCCACGCTTCGAAAATAAAAACAGGCCGTTAAATGCAGTATTTCCCCCGATAGTGGCAGGTTGTTACACCTTGTGCCACGGCATAGTTATTACCTAACTGTAGGAAAGTATAACAGTTGATGGGTAGATGGGCAAAAGTACATGGAAATGACGCAGACACACTGACCGATGGTCGATTAATTAAAGAGCGATTTTATTTACCTATTTACACTTGAATGCATTGAATGATTTATATTGCATACATTACCTGATTAATGTGTATTTTTTAATTAACCTGCATTTTTTATTGAATCAAAAATATCTTTGCTGAGAAATGTGATAAGAGGGCAATACAAACACTCGTGTCACGAAGTGCCATAAGCCTTCGCGTGTATTTACGGATGAATCTTGCTGCTACCCTCAGAAGAAAGGTATCGTGTTGCCCTATGACAACTCATTTGGTATCATAAATACGCAATTGTTTCATGAAATGAAGCCAAGTATTTTGACCGCGCTTGGCAACCGCAAGCCAGACTGCTATCGAGTGTTATCTAGCTAATGCACTGAGATAGCGGTCTGTTTTTTTATACGCAAACCTACATCCTGTAAAGCGATTTTTTAACTATTCACGATGAACTCAATATCCGCCTCACTCAGCCCTGCAAAATGCTCCAACACCATGCGATGCATGAACACATAGCCACCACCGACTTTGCGCAGGAAGAGCCGTTCCGCTGCGTAGTCGAGGAACTGCGCGTAGTCATTGGGAGCGAGATTATGATAACGGAGCAGTAACCGGAGACTACAATGATGGATACAAGTTTCTAACCCGAAAAACACCCCGAAAAACAATCCGAAAAACAATCCGAAAAACACCCCGAAAAACACCCCTTCACTCAATTCTTCAAGCAGCCCTCCACCCAGTTCTCCAAGCAGCCCTCCAAACAGCCCGAAACTCAGCCCGACACTCAGCCCGAAACTCAGCCCTCCAAGCAGCTCTCCAAGCAGCCCATTTCTAAGTGATGTCCAAACCCCTTGATTTGGTTTGAGTCTCAACATTGCGTCTTCTGGTTGTAGCACTCCAAGCAGCACTCCAAACAGCACTCCAATCAGCCCGAAACTCAGTCCGACACTCAGCCCTCCAAGCAGCCCGAAAAACAGCCCTCCAGGCAGCCCGACGATCAGCCCGAGAAACAGCCCTCTAATCAACCCACTTCTATCAGGGAATCCGAACCTCTCACGGACTCTAATGCTTGATTGTAGCCCCCCAAGCAGCCCGGTAAGCAACCCAGAACCCAGCCTGGTAAGCAGCCCGAAACTCAGCCCGAAACTCAGCCCTCCACTCAATTCTTCAAACAACCCTCCAAGCAGCCCTCCAAGCAGCCCTCCAAGCAGCCCTCCAAGCAGCCCTCCAAGCAGCCCTCCAAGCAGCCCTCCAAGCAGCCCGACACTCAACCGATACACATTCACGCGCGAACGCTCACCCAACCAATCGGGTTGTAGATGCTCGATGTAGAAAATTGTTTGGCTGCGCTCGACCATTTGGCTTGCCAGCCATTGCAGCCAACGCATTGTGTCTGCTTGGCTGTATTTGTGTTCAAGTTCTCGATGTTGGAACATGCGTTGGATGTAGCGGTCAAAGAGCCGTTGGGTCGTGGTGCGTCCGGGGTCATTGCTCAGTGGGTCGTCGCCCTGCAGGGCCAATGTCATGACGCTCAACATCAGTGGTGTGCGGGCTAACTCTTGCAGTTCGGCGTCATCGGCCAGCACGTGTGCCAATGTTTTGCCGTGTTCGCCAAGGTCGGCAATGTATTGGTTAATCTGTGCTGGTGTCAACGGACGGACGACGACGGCCCCTTGGAGTTGAAGTTTGCCTGTCAGTGCTTCGTACTCAGCCGTGCGGCTACACACAACCATGTTGACGATATGTTCACTACGATAGGCGTTGATGGCGGCCACACATTCATCACGACGACGTTCATCCACTTCATCCAGTCCGTCGAGCAGTGGACTCAGCTCATCATTCGCCACCCAACCCTCGGACACTTTCTTGGGCATCTGGTAGCGTTGGTTCAGTTCCTCAACCAGCCATTTATCCAGTGGTTGACCGGACTGCCATGAGGAGAGGTTGACGACAATGGGCGTGGGATGCATCGGGTTAGCGGCGGCACGGGCCAGCAGTGATTCAGTCAGCATGAGCAGCGTGGTCGTCTTACCGCTGCCGGGTTCGCCAAGGATAAGCATTTTGCCCTTCATGCTGTCATAGACATCGATGAGGGTTTGCTGATCGTCAATGGGGACATCGTCCATGTTGGGTTTCTGCAGAATCAAGTCCCAGGGCTGATTCATGGCCGTTGTCCGTCTATTCAGCCCTAAGCGAATCCGAACCTCGTTATAGAGCGAACTTTTCAGAACGCCTTCAATCCAAAAGGTGTGGACGGCCTCGCGCAACACAGCAAGATTTGCCTGATTTTTCTGATCAGCAGGATGAATGGGTGGCGGCTCTGTGTTCATATAGATGTTGTTGCCAACAGCAACCTGTTTGCTATTGGCAATGTCTCGAACCTGAGCGTGTGTGTGATTTGGATTTTGTTCTGTCATGTGAAAATAGCTATTAACATATACACTAAAAGTACATTCATTATACATAGAACTTGTACACACTCAAAATGCGATGTACAATGAGTGCATATTAGATGTACGTCCGACATTAGTAACGAAAAGAATGGAGGTGGTATGTACAAAAGTAAGGGCAATTTCAAGAATTTGGTTCTTGAGAAAATTGGCACGATAAATACAGCTAGGCTAGTTAAAGAGTTCAAGTTGAATAACAGAACTGTTGCTAGATTGTTGAAAAATCAAGATGTGAAAGAGAAGTCAGCAATAGCAGCAGCAGATCGATTGGGCTTAGAAGTCAACGAAATCTTTGAACCAGCATAACTAATCACACAACCAAATATCGTGTTCAAACAAAAATCGCCATGCGGTCAACATGACGATTTCTGTGTCGGTGCTACTTCTGCGGTCAACAGGAGTAGCTAGTTTGAGTTTTTTACACTACATACGTTTCTGCTGGATGTGCGGACGTGTGTAGCTTTTTGCGTACTCTAAAAACCATAGAGGTTTTACAGAGGTACACTGAGATATACACAACCTAATCAAGATATAGACATGCTCATTTGAGATGTGTAATCAAGATATAGGCATACTCTGTGTTTATGATACACCAGAGTATGCCAGATTTCAAGAGGCATAACATGATGAATCAATTATTAATTTCAGAAGCCCCTTTACAATTCTTACCAAGTCTAGCAGCAGAGATTGGTGTGAACCAAGCAATTTTTCTACAACAGTTGCACTTTCGCTTAATAAATTCTAAAAACCTTATTGGGGGAAAAAAATGGTGGTACAACACGATTGAGGATTGGGTGGACGAGTTCCAGTATATGTCTAATCGAACCATCCAACGTGTCGTAATGGATTTAAGAGATAAATCACTTATCGAGACAACAGCCGAATATAACAAGCATAACACCAACCGTACACTGTGGTATACGATTAATTACAATGAACTCGATAAAATTCTAAATAATCTTAACAGCAGAATGGCGAAATCCCGATTACGACAAAATGGCGAAATGGATGACGACAATGTGGCGAAATCTGGATTACGACAATGTGGCGAAATGGATGACGACAATGTGGCGAAATCTGGATTACGACAATGTGGCGAAATGGATGACGACAATGTGTCGTACTCAACAACTAAAACATCTCTAAAACATAAAAACAACAATGTTGTTAACGTTAACGTTGTTAACGTTGTTTCTGATGACGTTCTCTCTGATGTTGTTGATTTGCTCAAACCATACGACATCAACGAAGCTGGAACTGTGAAGCTAATCGAGTTGACCATCCAAGAGGCAGAGAAGACCCCAGCTAGGTATGAGAATTTTAGCGTTGAGCTTCTGGCCCCATACGTTGAGCAGAAAATTGCATATATGAAATTTGCGCAGACGAGAAAGCGCGGTGTGGATGATCCCAGTGCTTGGCTGCGCGCTGCGATCAAAAAGAACTATGGTGAACCGGATGGCTATATACCGCCCGAGCTGATGGCCGAGCGTGCGCAGGTCGAACGTGATGCACGTGAAGAGTCGTTGCGCATGTTGGCCGATGAGCAAACCGCTGCCGATGACACCAACCTGTATGGGATTGTTGGGCTTGATCAAGAAATGACCTGGGCGATGTCCATCAATGTCGCTGACACACCCATCAGCAAAAATCCGCGTATGCTGGGCATAGATAACAATCATCTCACAATTGGTGTATCATATGGGGACATAGATTTTTTCCAGCGTGATGGCTCGACAATCATCGACAGTGCGGTTGAGCGTATGAGAGACGAGCATGACGTGGAAACATTTGAACTCATCGAGGTAGCACTATGAAGCAATTCATAGTGGAGGGGGTGGAGCATCATGCCAATGCAACGTGAGTTATATCCTGATGATTGGGACAAAATCGCCCTGGGTGTGAAAGTTGCAGCCAACTGGACCTGTACCCAATGTGGTCGCCCATGCCGTGAACCCAAAAGGGATTGGGCAGAGTTCATCCATACACTTAGGACAGAACATGGTGATGAGATGGCAAATGAAGTCACAATCAAGCCTGTTCGGTTTGTGTTGACCGTTGCGCATCTGGACCGCAATCCAGCAAACTCTGACGAGTCAAATCTGAAAGCACTGTGTACCGTGTGCCATCTACGCTATGATGCACCTCATAACGCCCAGAACGCAACCAAGACACGACGGCGCAAGAGGGAGCAACGGGCCAAAGAGGCAGGCCAGTTGAAATTGTTTTTTGATGTATAGACCTCTCGGTTCGTGTAAAGATATAACATTTTAAGTAAATTATAATGCGCATATGTTTTTCTGATAAAAACATATGCGATGACTCATAGGTGGTGTAAATAGGTGTCGAGATTCCAAGAATGGTCTTGGGTGAGAGAAAGATAGAGGGAGTCGTCGAAACCAAGGAGTTGAAGGAG
>JBCCFC010000817.1:0-6415 GCA_039029935.1 Chloroflexota bacterium | reverse complement strand
CGATCAAGCCTTCCCCACATCCTTTGACAACTTAATCGCATGTCATTCACTGGTATTGAGTCATAACATCTATACAAGAACTCGGACAACATCACATACTTGCTATCAGTTCAATCACAGAAATGGAACTGGTTATTGGTTGTTTTAACAAAAAAGATTTAGAGTCGTTGGCGCGTTTCTTGAAGCCATTTAAGATTGTGAATATCGATAAAAATACTTCGAATAAAGCGGTAGATTTGCTAAAACAATACAACTTGAGTCATGGACTATTGAGCAGAATAAATACAACAACTAGAAAAATAATCGACATAATTCCACCTGCAACTCGTCGATCATCGTCTCCAAACATAGCAGTAAGCGCCCAATGATTGCTATGATGAATGCAACTACTGCAAGATTAGTAACTAACATTAATGTCTTCCTCCTATGAAATGTTTGTCATAATCCAATGGATTCTCATATTTCTAATACTAAAAAAGGCTATCAAAAATAAAAAAGTCAAATCAGTCCAAGCAACAAAGAGAACATCACGATACTTATTTAAAAATTTACACAACAATCAATCATCATATAAATCAATCATAGGCACACCATACCAATGCAGATTGAGCAGAAAATAGACACGGTTCACACCAAACGCGCGGCCATTCCTGATGATAATTTCTTGAGTTCAAACAACTTGACGGCCATTGCCATTTTTGCCTCTTGTTCAAACTGTGTACGGGTCTGTTGAAAAACATCAGGCCAAAAAGTTGGATAAGACACAACAAACTCTTGATTGTCTATGCTTAGGTTATACATACATCCTCGCTTACTGAAATTATTACTATGGTTCATCATCCACATCAATCCACCACAAACACCCGAAACCCCGCATTTGCAAAACAATAAATCACAAACTGAGACGCCTGCGCCTCTGGATACTTCGCCGTCAATCCCTCAACATACCCACGAAGCTGGTCCAAATCCTCATTCTTCGCCTCAAACGTCTGCAGATTCACTTTCTCTTTGCGCATTTTTTCTTTGGAATAATACTTAAACTCAATCACCCAATGCATCCCGGCAAACTTCTCATGATGCTTACCAACAAATTCCAAATCACTCTTGCCTTTGGGATAGGACCGCTCGACATGCCAGATAAACCACTGTGACAGGTATTGTGTACAAATTGCATAAAAGGTGGTGCGGTAGAAATTCTCGTTCACCTGCGCAAAAATCTGCTCCGGCAACTGTGTGATATAGACATCCCAATAACACTGAAACAGTGCTTCTAAATCAGGATGACGGACAAACGCCTCCATCGCTTCTGCATAATTGTTCTCTGTACTGAGGTGATGCATTTCATTAAAATACTCAACAAAAATTTCGTACATATTGAGATTGGGAAACGTGAGATAAAAAGGATCAAGACGCGTCAATAACCCCAAATAGAAAAAGGAGACAGGGAAAAATTGTTTTTCAAAGAACTGTGCAATATTAAATTGGTCTGTCAGCACCAGGTTATTATAGGGTGTTTGCTTTTGAAGAATTAATCGGTCCACAAAGGCTTTGGTCTCTTTGGGTTCAACCGTCGCCAGTCGTCGTACCCAATCTATATCGGTTTTCAAATTTTTATCAGTAAGATGCGTTGGAACTTTTCGATGTTCGGTGAGGTGACGCAAAAAGTGCATGAGAATGGTTGTGTTATAAACAGGTGTACTCTTCTCACGCTCAGTAAACTCGACAAAATGATAACCATTGTAGTTCGTTTTGATCAACTCATCAATCTCATCTCGTATCGTAGCAGGTAGAGAATGGTCCTCAAAAATATCATCGAGTAATGTATCTACCTCTTCCTGTGTAAACCCAGCCATTGCCTCAAAGGTCGGGTCCAATGTCAAAAACGTACCCACATTGAACGCTGAAGCCAAGTCATCTATGGTCATGGGCAAAATACCTGTAATATAGACATTCTCTATCGCCTCTGTTTCACGACCAGCCTTTAAGACTTTGAAGAATGTTTTAAAGAAACTATTTTTCCCGGTGAGTTTCTCATAGACATTATCTTGATAATTGACAATTAACTGATTTGCAAAGTTGTCATACTCGTCAATCGTAACAAATAGAGGCGGTAAATCCCATGTTTCGATTTCCGTAGTCAACATATGTAAATTATTTGAAGCAGTGTCTTTATTATCAATGGGTGGGATATCTTCATACAAAGCGGTATATCGCTCTCGCACTAACCTCAGTCGCCGATTACAGTGTTTATGAAATTCTTTTTCAATGACACTGATAGAGTCGTTTGGGTTAATCGTAGAGAAATTCAATGATAAAACCATGTACTGATTTTGCTGTCCTGTTGGATTCTGACCAATCCATGTATCGCCAAAAAGTGCATCAAATTTATTTTTGAAGCGTAGATCATAGTAGTGTTCCAACAGGGAACACATAAATGATTTACCAAAACGCCGAGGTCGAAGATAGATAGGATTATTGATTCGCTCTAATTCTGCAATATACTTCGTTTTGTCAATCAGATAGCCATTTTTGCGTCGTAGCCTACCATAGCTGGGTTCAGCATAGTAAATTTGTTTCATCATAAACATTCTTCTCCACTGTCTATTCTCCACAAGATAACCATTTACCAATATTATACATTAGTTCTGTATGAAACCGTAATTATTACTGATTCAAAATCAGAGAGTAAAACCAGAATGTCAACAACGAATATTGTCCAAAATACATGCTCAAGAAGACCGCTGTCGTCTCTCCTCACTATAGTAATTCACCACCATCACCAGCAACAAAAGCGCACCCCACGCAAACTGTCGAAAGAAAATCGCCGCACTCGACCCCGATAGCTTGAACATCAACATATTCAGCCCGGTTGACAAAAATTGCAAACACAAAATTGCTAACACCAACCCAGTAATCGTGCCTACACCACCTGTATAACTGACGCCACCCAAGATTGCAACCAACACAGTAAGCAGCACAAACGATTCTCCAAAATCGGGTTTGGCCGAGTTTGCGCGGGCGACAAAAATAATCCCTGCAATCGCCGCCAGTACACCTGCCAGCCAATAGGTGCGAATCAGCACACGGATGCTGTCGATGCCTGAAAATTTGGCGGCAGTTGGATTGGTCCCCAGCATATAGACATTAAACCCATAGGTCGTGCGGTTTAGTATCAGTGCAAATGCCCCGATCAGCACGGCAAAAATAATCACCGTAATCGGCACACCCAAAATTGAGCCATTGCCAATAAACGCCAGTTGCGTCGTCGTAATCGCAGGCCCCCCCGTAATCACATACGATAGCCCTGTGTACAATGACCCCGTGCCCAGCGTTGCCAAAATCGGCGTAATGCCTACCCTTGCCACCAAGATGCCATTAAAAACGCCACAAATCGACCCCATAATCACGGCCACAAGGATTGCCAATGGGATCACAATCAACAGTGGCAAACCCGCTGTGCCATCACCACCAGCCAACTGCGTCAAGGTCAATGTTGCCACAATCGCCGATAAATTGGCCGTCCCCACAATCGACAGGTCAATACCACCCGTCAACATCGTCACCATAATGGCAATCGACAAAATGCCAAATTCAGGAAACTGCACGGCCATTGATTGCAGATTGCGCACGGTCATAAATGTCCCCGGTAAGGCAAAGCTAAAGCCCACAAAAATGACAATTGCAATCAGGAGGAGACGGTAAATAGGGTTATCATTAATGCGATGAAAAATCTTAACCATTGTTATATAAAAATCTCTCTATTCGCGTTCTTCCGTATCCACGTTAAAGTGCTTATGTTAATTTCCGCTGATTCTGTATCGCGGGCAACCCCGTACCAATCAAAATGATCAACCCAATCACCACCCGCTGCCACACCGAGGGCACACCAATCAAAATCAGGCTATTGTTCATAATCACGACCAGTGCCACACCTAACAGAGTCCCAATCACCGAGCCACGTCCCCCGGTCAACTGTGCACCACCCAGCACCACCGCAGCGATTACATCCAGTTCACTGCCCACAATATCCTGCGGGTTGGCCTGCCGATTAAGCGCACCAAAAGTCATCCCCGCCACGCCAGAAATCAGCCCAACAAAGCCGTAAATAAAATACTGAATCCGGCTAATGTTAAATCCAGCACGCTCTGCCGATTCTCGTGAGCCACCCAATGCATAGACGCCTCGTCCCAACATCGTATAATCGAGCAGAAACCACACCACCAATGCCACCACTAGAGTGATAATAATCGCCGGATGCAGGTTAGCTTTGCCCCGCTCCAATGGCACAGACACCAGTGTGGAGCGTGCAAATGCGGTCATACTAGGTGGAATATCACGGATGATCTGGTTGCCAATTGCAAAGAGCAAAAATCCGTGAAACATACTCAGCGTACCCAATGTGACAATCAACGTGGGCAATTTAAAGCGTGAGATGAAAAACGCATTGATCATCCCCAAGCCAAAGCCGATAAGTGCTGCCAAGATAAACGCCACCCACATCGGTGAATCGGGTGCGACCGCGAGCATAATCTTCACAGTTGAATAGAGGCTAAACACGGCTACAGCGGTAAAGGAGACATCAATGCCTCCAGAGACAATGACAATCAGCACACCCATCGCAAAGATGCCCATGACAATGCTGCTGCGCAATAGATCAAAGGCATTGGCGACAGTAAAAAAGACTGGATTCAAAAAACCGATCAACAATGATAGGCCAATGATGGTCAATGCCACCAACGTTTCATTTTTGGTTAAAAAGGCACGATTCACAGATAAATTCTCGTTGTGGCTATACTATAAATGGCAATGTAGGGGCATACCCTTGCGGTTGCCCAAACGTTGTTCGAGTTGTCTACGCTTCAATCAACTTAGCCGCCAGTGCATCCGCATCCGTCTCTTCAGGCCGAAGTTCTTCCACAATCCGCCCTTGACGCATCAACAAAATCCGATTACAGGTCTGCAACAACTCCGGCATGTCATCCGAAATCACCACCAATCCCATGCCTTCAGCGGCCAACGAGCGCATCATCTCATGCAGTTCATGTTTGGAGCCAATATCCACACCCACTGTTGGGCCATTCAAAATCAGCAACTTCGGGTCACTCGCCAACCACTTAGCAAGCACCACACGCTGCTGGTTCCCACCCGAAAGTGTTTTCACTGGCAGCGATGGATCACTGGTTTTGATACGCAGCGAGTCAACCCACTGGTCAACCTGCATGTCGATTTTGCGGACATTGGTCAGCCTAAACGCCCCCAACAGCCGATCTATTGTGCGCACGACCACGTTATGGGCAATCGACCGTTCCAAAAACAGCCCCTCGGTCAAGCGGTCCTCCGGCACATAGCCAATGCCGTTAGCAATCGCATCCTGTGGTGTCCGCAGCGCAATCGATTTACCATGCATCTGAATCTGACCCGAATCAACGGGGTGCATCCCAAACAGTGCCAAGGCCAATTCCGTGCGCCCCGACCCTAGCAAGCCTGTAATACCGACAATCTCACCTGCACGAACATTTAGCGAAATATCATGCAGTATTGTACCAGAATGCAACCCTTCAACCGCCAAGATAGGCGGTTGGTTCATATCAGGTGTGAACCTGTACGACTGCTCTCCAATGCTCTGCCCTGTCATTTCATAGACCAAGCGCGCATTGTCATAGGCAGCACGGTGGCCAGCACTGACATTGCGTCCATTGCGCATCACAATGATGGTTTCTGAAATCTCCAAAACCTCATTGAGCTTATGGCTCACAAAAAGAAAGGCGATACCACGTTGCTGCAGCGTGTGAATCACCTCAAACAGGGCGCGGATTTCGCGCTCGGTCAGCGTCGTAGTTGGCTCATCCATGATGATCAACTGAGCATTCTGACGCAATGCCTTGGAGATAGCAATAAGCTGTTTGTTGGCAACCGACATCTCCTCAACGCGAGCATTCAATGGGATATCCACATTAATCTGTGCCAACGCATCTTTTGCGATTTGGCGCACTTGACGCCAGTGAACAAAGCGTTGGCCCGCCGCCAATTCTTCATTCAGTGCAATGTTTTCCGCAACAGTTAAATTGGGAAAGAGCGAAAAATCTTGGTAGATAACCTGAATGCCTTCACGAATCGCATCAATAGGCAGAAAGTACTCAAACTCATTGCCATTGATGATCACCGAGCCACTGTCACGCTGATAAACACCCGCAATAATTTTGATTAATGTTGATTTGCCGCAGCCATTCTCGCCCACAAGACAGTGAATTTTACCCCGCTCAATCGTCAGGTCCACACCTTGCAGCGCACGAACACCCGCAAATGATTTGTTGATAGTGGAGAGTTGGATGAGTTCTTCGGCCATAAATGGTTTAGCCTATTTGTGGTCTGTTCAAATCGTAGAGGCATGAGGTGATGAAAAAATGATTTTTGT
>JBCCFC010000816.1:0-6420 GCA_039029935.1 Chloroflexota bacterium | reverse complement strand
GTCGACGATCTGACCCACCCGCCAGCCAAGCGGTTACGACGCGGCGGCGACGGCTTGATCGCAGCCGGATCGCTGATCCTGATGGTCGTCCTGGTCGGCGCTGTGGCGGCGCCGTGGCTGTCTCAATGGGGGCCGACGGAGATCGACCCGATCGCCTTCCTGGAACCGCCGGGTCAGGGGCGCAGCCGCATGGAGTGCCAGTTTCATCGAACTCACATCATATTTTTCTCGAATTCCTGCGGGTAATTTGAGCATCCGCACAAACATAATCGGCACCCATTGACTGTAGTTGGGTTGATGTTGTTCCATGAGTTGCAATGCCCATTCCGCATCAAATTTTTCCATGAGAATGCTCGTGCCACCGTGGATCATCGTGACCAAGTTATACACGAGCGGGGCGGCGTGGTAAAGCGGTGCAGGGGAAAGATAGGTTGTGTGGGGGCCAAATTGGAAGTTTTTGCCAATGCTTAGATACGTCGGGCTAAAATCATAGATGTCTGTGGAAGAAGGTGGATTAAACACGCCTTTGGGCAAGCCTGTCGTCCCAGACGAATAGAACATGACCGCGCCTTGCGCTTCATCAGCAATGGGTGTTGTGGGCAGGCACTCCACCTCGGCGTTAAAAGAGAGAAAACCCTCCACCGCATTGTCGCCGCTCCTATTTTTCCCGACCCTATCTTCCCCAACCTTGATGAAATGTGCAACAGCAGAGTCTGTACCCAGAAGCGAAGCGGCAATGTCACGAAATGAATCGGTGAAAAGAAAGGCTTTGGCATCACAATTCCCTAGAATATAATCCACTTCGCTGCGGATCAGGTGCGTGCTAATTGGTGTATACATGATGCCTGACCGCTGCGCACCCCACACGATTTCAAAAAAGTAGCGGTTGTTTTCCATCATCAGCCCGATATGATCGCCTGATTGCAGACCTAACTTGCGAAACAGGTGTGCGATCTGATTGGCTCTCTCTTCTAGCTGTTGATACGTTACAATTTCACCAGACTGAGCCATCACAAATACGGCTTTATCTGGCGTTGACTGTGCAAAATCTCTTGGATGTGGCATGATTTTCTCCTTGTTATACGAATGCATCGTAGGATAGCACACGCAACAAAAAACGTGTAATCCAAGTTGGCTCTATCTGCTAGTATTGCGCCAGCATTCAAATTGACCGAATCGGTTGGATTTCGTAAAATGATGTGAAACGATGTGCTGCTTCCTATTGCGGCAAGCGCCTAGTATTTAAGGAGGAATTACCTTTTTTGGAGACATTTATATGACCAATCACACGACGACTGACCCTCTCAACGAACCACAGGCAAAGCCACCGATTGTGTCATTACTATTCAAGACAATTCAGACACTCATCATCGGCGTATTTACCTTGCTGCTGTGGCCGTTGTACATCATTGCGCGGTTCATCTGGTATAGACCACCAAACGTCCCCCACTGGTCGCAGGTCAAACGGTATCTGCACCTAACCTGGACTGTGCAGCCACCCGCTCCCGGTCTCTCGCCACAGGGACGATACTGGTTGACACTCAGCATTATACGCCAATTTTTGATGACCCCGCTGATGGGGCTTGCGTGGCTGCTTGATGAACTGCTTTATGGGCGCGCCTTAAACGCAACAGACGTGGTCGCCCCGCTCTTTGTGATCAGTGGTGGGCGCAGCGGTAGTACGCAAATGACGCGCTATATTGAAACGGACCCCAGCGTGACCGCGCCAAGTTTGCTCCAATGTATGTTTCCCTATTTGTGGTTGTGGAGATTGGCTCCGCACACAATCGGCAAAATTTTCCCGCCGGAAAAGGTTCGTGAACGTCTTGAGACCATGATGCCACCAGAACTGCTTGAACGACATGAATTTGACCCTTTTGGGGCAGATACATTTGATGGCGCATTTTGGTCATCGCACCTCAACCATCTCGCCTTCTACCTTGGCCCAGCCGTGTCGTCAGAGGAGTTTAACTTTGCGGTGTTTGCTTCCTATAATCAGGAGCAAATGGCGCGTGATTTTGTTCAACTGGTGGATCGCATTGGGTGCAAGCAACGGCTGTTTATTGGTGACGCCGACGCCGAAACGCCACGCCGATTCTTCATCAAAGGCCATTTCCTGTATGGAGCCGAAGCACTGGCCCGTCACTATCCTGACGCCGTCTTTTTGACATTGATTCGCGACCCTGCTGCCCGATTGCAAAGTGGCATCAACTACCTGCGCGTCAACCCCAGTGACCCTGCGATGGGACCACCACCCTGGGCATGGCTGGCCGCGTCGCTGCGGCAAACCGAGAGCGGTTATTGTCGAGTTGAGCAGGCGTGGTATTCGCAAAAGGATGATACACGTCGCTGTGTGGTGCGTTTTGCCGAGTTTATTGATGACCTCGAAGGCACGATGCAGCGCGTCTATGAAGCTTGTCTCGATCAGGCGCAACTGCCACCCCATGTGCCGCGTACCCATCCGCCACGTGAGCGTAAGGATTATACAGTCAATTATTCACTGGCCGAGCTTGGGATTGATGCTGATGCACTGCGAACAGAGTTGGCGGAGTATGTCGCTTGGTGTCAGCCTGCACGTGACTAGCCAATCCCATGTTTGGCCGCTGGTAGTAGTCGCTGATTTGACCAGAATCGCAGTTCTGACAATCGCAGTTCCGGTAACAGCGTCAGACTAAAAATAAAGATGCCGTGCAGAGACTGCACAGCATAATAAAGCAACATATTGACATCCTGCTCAAAAAGCCACCAATCCACCAAGGCGAGTGATAGAAAATAGGCGATCTATAAAAGCATGACGCTGCGCAGCATTTGGCGTGGATTAGAAAACCAGTCATTTGTACTCATCGTCCCATTATACTGAGGTTCTCAAAAACATGCCTGTTGCAGTTGCCACGTATTTACGGATATGCCCATGATAAATGTCATGGATGTTTCTGCATATTGTCATCATCCAATTGTCCAAAATCGTTATTTTACGCACTAGCTTGGCGACGGTCAGGCAGTGTAGACTGACCATTGTAGCGAAGATCAATAATTAATTGGTGAATTGCTGAATTTGTGAATTGTTAATGGTCAGTACGAGAAGAGAGTATTTTTTTAACAGATGCCGATTGGGTCTGCAAAGCGTTTTATATTGCGCCACTGGATGCGAATAACAGTAGCTGTGTGGTGATTGATGCCAACGGCAATGCCGATTCATCGGCCTGTAACAGCACCGATAAGACAGTTGCCTGTATATCAAATAATCCACAGGGTACATGCCAAGCCTATCTGGAAGCCATGCCAGAGAATTGGATGGCAGCGGACTACGACGATTCGGGCTGGCTGTCGGCGGCGACCTATACAGCGGATGATGTCACGGGCGCAGAAGGGTTCCGCAACTATGAGAATACGCTCTTTGCAGGGGCGGACTTTATCTGGACAAGCAATCTGGACCTTGATAATGCCGTTGTCTGTCGTGCCACCATTGAAGGGCCAGACAATGATGGCTAATTGAGAGAAATCTTTATTGCATATGTAAAGTATAAAATGTAACGTGGACAGACTGTCCGCAACGGGCTGGAAGCCCGTGTTACTTGAGGAGAACTATGAAAAAACTATATTTGATACTCATCATTATTTCACTATTTGTTACAGCCTGTGGCGGTGGTAACGACGTTCCTGCCAGCACCGCCGATTTGTCCACTTGCGAAACAGCAGGCATTGCAGAGCAATCGACTGACCCCAACATTGAGCAATTGCGCCAAGCCATGCTCGACTTTAGAAATGCCCTGTCGGATGAGTTGCGCACAGAAGCATCCACTTGTTTAGATAGCGAACGATTTACGCTCTGGCACAACACACCAAACGACCGTCACGATCGCGGCGGTATCCAATATGGCGACTTGACAGACGATCAGATTGGGCTGTTTGAGGCGTTGGTTCAGGGCTTTTTGAGCGATGCTGGCTACCAAAAGGTTGAAGGCATTGTCTATCATGCCGAGGGTTTTCTAAAGGAGATCGATGCAGATGTCTGGGACCCCAACTTCTACTCAATTGACCTGTTTGGCGATCCCGAAAATGGCGGTTCATGGGGTTTCCAACTGGATGGACATCATTTGGTCATCAACTTTCTGGTGCATGGCGACCATGTATCTATGGTGCCTGCATTTATCGGTGCAGAGCCAGTGGTCGGCTCGTTTAACGGCACAGACTTTGATGTCTTCGCCACCGAACGCGACCTCGCCTTCACGCTTTACACCAACCTCAGTGACGACGAAAACAGTGCCGCCACCTCAACGGGTGATGATGCAGAACTTGCAGTGGGACCAGCCGACCGTCCTGGTGGCCTTGATCCATACGCTGGCGATTACGATTACTCTGGCTTTGAGACGGGGTTAAAGTTTAGCGATATGTCGGAGGCGACCCAAGACAATCTACTTGCACTGATGCAGGCGTATGTCTACAATCTCGAAACGCCCTTAGCCGACCTGTGGTGGGCCGACATCACAAGCGCAATTGACGATACCTATTTTGTCTGGATTAGCGAGACTGATGAACTGACCAACCTCTCCTTCTACTACTACCGCATCTACAATCCGCACCTCTGGGTTGAGTACAATGTGGAAGGCCAGATTGGTGACGCTGTTGAGGAGGGCAATCACGCCCATAGCATCACACGTGTGCCTTCGACTTCCAATGGCGGTGACTATGGTATCTTTGCCAAGGCGATTAACGGCGATGGTCCGCGCACACTGCTGGAACACTATGCACAAGTTGATCACCACGCGCTGGGTGGGATGGCCTTTGATTACCAATTGGCCGTTTTGCTTGAACATGACCACACACATAGCGACTAAGGCCATTCCACAGAATAAAATACCCATTGAAAGCGCGTTACTTATGGGATCGCTAACAGCGCGAGCGCAGAGCAGTCGTCAAGTCGGACGTTGAGATGTTTCGAGCGCATTACCGAACTGTTTTCGATGAACGCTAATGGGCGTTTGCATTGGCTTGCTGTGCCATTCATTAAACATCAACACGGCACCCCATTTTGCTCGAATCTTGTCGACCTTGACCAAGGTGTCGTCAGCCATAAACTTGGCCGTTCTGTGGTTGAGATTTTCATCGGCCAGTTGGATGCCGCTTGACAGGTAATCCATCTTTTCCATCATCTCGGTCGGCCAATTCAATCGATTTCCTGATGCTTGATTTCCAAAAGCTGTAGAGCGCAATATAGATATTTTCCTCCATTGAAAACGCCATATCCGGTCGGGGTTTGGGTGGATACCAGTTGAGCCAGAGCATGTGGGTGGGCGCGGTCGGGAGCGTCGTGGCGATCTCCTTGATATGCGGGAGCAGTGCATCAATCGAGGCAGTGGTCCATATATTATCGACGCTGAGGCCGTGATTTTCGGGATAATGACCCATCACGCCAGCGTACATAATATCCATGCCGACCGGCAGATAGGGTAGGCGAAGATAGGCTTTATGCTTGACCGGACACTCCTGCATAAACCGCTTTGCTTCCTCAGGTTCTTCCCTGGTATCTGCAAAGATCGGCGCAAAGACCTCCAACCCCAGCCATTCGGCCATTCCACCCAAATCCTCCTTGGAGCAGATAGCCGCCGATACAAACCCCTTTGCAGTGGCAGACTGGAAAGAATACCATCATTATCTATACGTCTGATCATGGCGAGTTGGGCAGTGCGCATGGGCTGCGTGGCAAAGGAAACTGTGCCTATCGTGAACTATTATCCAGTAAGTCAAGTGCCTCCTGTTCATCCAGTAGCCGTGCGAGATGCGTGTCCATATCCTGTAGACAGTTAAAATAGTAATCTTGGTATCGTTTCCAGCGCGCCTCGTCCTCTGGCGGAATGTGATCAAGCATGATGTCGTGGATTTTCATATAGCCGCTATGCGCAGAGGGGGTTCAAATCAGATGAGGCTGGACGACAACTTCTGCTCTGGATCAAGATATTTATCAAACAAAAAATACTGAGTATTCCCAAAACGATTTCCACACTGGCCGCTCGAATCAGATTCTCATTGGGTATCCCATCCATGAACAAGCTGAGTGATCGTCCGAAGACAACGCCACCGAAAATAAGCGTTGTAACGGCAAATGATGTTTGCCTGACGTCCGCCCTGATTGTGCCAAGAAAGGCAAGTAGTCCCCCCAAAAACATTACCGCACCGACCCCTCTAATTTCGTTTACTAGGTCGATATCGATTGCCAGACTATTTGCGGAATTCTCAAAATAGGTTTGTAGGAAAATAGCTTCTGTCGGATTGATCAACCTCATTGAACTGGCATAGAGCAATGCTAGACCAGATAAAATTAAGACAACGATTTTGAAGATGTTCATTCTATTCTTCCTTGGTAACATCCTACACAAGTAGTCCGACCTCAGGTAGGTGACATGGGTTATCACCTACCTG
>JBCCFC010000815.1:0-6428 GCA_039029935.1 Chloroflexota bacterium | reverse complement strand
TTAAGATTGATTCATCGGCTTGCATTCCATAAGAATGTACTTTGTCCAGCCCTCATTAGAAATTGTGGAGTTAGCAATCTCTAATGCCGACTGTTTTGTGTGCGACCGGCCCCCGCACTAGAGAGTGCTAACTCCACAATTTCTAATGAGGGCTGGACAAAGTACATTCTTATGGAATGCAAGCCGATGAATCAATCTTAAATCGTTGGCGTAGATTTTCCAAATTCGCATAGATCAAACACGCAAGCAAACATAACTGGAGAACATGATGTCACAAAAAACAATTTTGATTACAGGTGCTACCGACGGTATCGGACTCGCATTGGCCCAGTATTATGCACAGCGAGCGGCATTCCAGCCCACGCGCCTTGTGCTGGTTGGGCGTCGTTCTTTAGAGGAACTCTACGCGGCGGGGTTGCCACCGCAACTATTTACACCCATCACCTATTTGCAAACAGATTTGGCGCAAGATGATGGTGTGCAAAAAATTAGAAACTGGCTGCAATATTTTAATATCAACCAGATCGACCTATTGATCAACAACGCTGCGATGGGCTATATCGGTCCTGCCGAAGTGCAGACGCCCGAACATATTGAGCAGTTGGTCAATGTCAATCTGCATACGCCCATTGCGCTGACCCATGCATTGATGCCTTTTGTGGAGCAGGTCCAAGGCAAAATTGTCTATATCAGTTCGGTGGCCTCCATCTATCCCGCACCCGACTATGCCACCTATGTGGCAACCAAGGCAGCATTAGAAGGCTTTGTGCGCAATCTGCGCATTGAGTTAAAAGCGGCCAAGCGCAAGGTCAGTGTGCAACTGATTCGCCCTGGGGCCACACGCACAGGCATTCATAGCAAAAGCGGGGCCACCCCAGCACACATATCACAGAAACAGTGGGAGAATTTTGACTCGGCGGTCAATGTAGCGACAGATATTGCCAAGGCTATCCCAAAGAGACAAACCTTCGTGACGATTGGTGCAAAAAATCAATGGAGCTATCGGGTTGCACAACTGTTTGAAGGGTTCCTGGCATGGGGCATGACACGGATGCGCAAATTCCGCAAGAGCCGTGAACCATTGCCACTCAGCCTACCTGAAAAATCGACGCAGACCGTACCTGCACAGGTCGCCCCAGCAGAGCCTCATCCAGCACAGATGATTCCGGGGCAGCAACCTGCTAAACCAACACAGGCCAAATCGACGCAGGCGAAAACGTTTCACTGTCTCATCACAGGGGCCGCCAATGGGATCGGCAAATCGTTGGCCGCTGTCTACGGAACCAATGGTTATCTTATTACGGGTGTTGACTCCGACCGTACCAACGCCATGTATACACAATCCGAACTCCATCAGGCCGATGTACGCATCCGCTTTGCCCTCATCGATCTGGGCAAAACCTCGGAGATGGATCGGCTGGTTGAGATGCTCTCGGACAGACCGCCGATTGATGTGTTGATCCACAATGCGGGCATCAGTTCGCTTGGTCACTTTGCAGATTCAAACCTACAGCGACAACAGGCCGTGCTGAATGTGAACTTCCGCGCCCCCATGCAGCTCACCGCCAAGTTACTGCAAACACAAAATCTGGCCTATGGTGCGCAGATCGTCTGCATCTCATCCCTGTCACACTTTGTGGGCTATCCGGGCGCAGCCGTCTATGCCGCCAGTAAAGATGGTCTGCACACTTATGCAAAGAACCTATCCCTTGCCCTCACCGATTACAATATCGGTGTCACCACTGTCTATCCTGGCCCGACCAACACAGACCATGCGCGTAAATATAGCCCGGACAATCGTAACGAAGAAAAACGCATGATTCCAGGCGTACTGGCACGACAGATTTTGTTAGCCGCCAACCGTCGTCAGCGTGTGTTAATTCCTGGCACAAACAACAAGGTCTATGCCGCTGCGGGTAAATATTTCCCCGGCATCACGGAGTTTACAATGAAGCGGGCGATTCTGGATAAGTTGGATAAACCCGCACCAACGAGTGAGCAGCCGTTGTTGAATGCGCCACAGCAGTGATGTTGGCGTATTAATTCCACGCCAATTGCCCACGTATTGGTGAATTTTCGATTTGGGTTGTTTCATCGTGTACCCTTTGTTATTGCTACTGCATCCGCCACAAAGACAACGAACACCCATCACTATCCGTCACCGCCACAAACGTCGCCCCGCCCTGTTGCGCCGCTGCAATGCCCACGGGCTGAGTAAACACCCCTTGATAGGCAAACTGCTGCAACGGCTGTCCTGTGACGCTATGATAGAGAACCGACTGTCGCCCCGGATCAGTGACAAAGAAACTGCCATCTGCCAAGCCCGCAAACTTGGGGCCTTCGATGGACGACGTAGGTTGAATGGCAGTCATGCTACCCGGATTGCCAGGGATGGTGTCGAGCCGCCACAGACGTCCGTTTTCGGATGTAATCGCCCACAGTGCGTCACCATTGCCTGAAAATAGCGCATCTACAGGTTGGCCTTTGCCCAACGTTGATCCTTGTCCACCAAAGTTGAAGAGTTCAACGCCGTTGGAATCGAGTGCCACCACACGCGCCCCACCTGTGTCAGCCACATAGAAGATGCCACGTTCGTCGACATCAAAGCCGCGTGGACGGTAGAAGTTGGTAGCAAGTGGAATCGGTGTCACATCCCCTTGAGGCAGATCGATGCGGAAAATCTGCTGGGCCACGGCATCCAGCACAAAGGGCAGTGGGCTGCTTGGTGACACGGCGACATCGACTGGCTCCTGGAAGACATCGGTGGTGTAGGTGGCGATGGGTGTGCCTGACCAGTCATAGGCGGCAACACGGCGATTGCCAGTGTCGGCGACATAGATGATGCTAGCATTGACATCGTTACTGTCTAGCTTGATTGCCAGCCCATGTGGGTAGTTGAGTTGCGTGGCATCCACCCCACAGCCATTGCGCATCTGCCAAATTGGATCGAGTGCCATTGGTGGCAGACCCGATGGTGGCAGCACTTTACTTGGGGCCGGGGCTTTGCTGGCGGCATCAGCCTGAGTCAGTGCAAAATCGCCATTCACCAGCCGCGCATCCAGAAATGCTGGACCGGGTGGAATTGGGACATCGCTGGGGTAGACTGATGCTTGCAATGGGGCAAGGTACATGCTACTCAGTTCGCTGACACCCGCCGCTGGTGGTTGCCATAATAGTTCCAGTTGAGCAGGGCGTAGGTCCGCGATGCTGGCTGACGTAGAAGCATAGCGGATTTCAATATTTTGCCAGCCACGATTGAGATAGGTTGTGCCACTCTGATAGCCGGGCAACGTTTCCACATCTCCAACTTGGCTTGGATCATACTGGTTGTTCACCACCATCTGCCCATTGACTAGTATCTGTGCTGACGCGTCTGTCACCGATGCCAGCAGATATTCACCCGCCAGCGGTGCGGCCAACTTACCCACCCAACGGATGCTATAGGCATCATCAGGGTTGGGGGCCGCATTGGCGTCAATCAACAAATCTTTGCGAAAATCAGTGGCAGGTGCTTGGAAATCTTCGTTCTCGTAATACGTACCCACCAGCCCCATATTGGGCAGTGATGTCTTGTTGAGCATATTGGGCGGAACCACCTCGACCACACCATCTGGTCGTTGCCAACGGATACTGATTCGCTGTGGCACAGTCCCCTCTGCTGTGGGATGGCGATAGCTCAGGTCCAGCTTATAGAGACCACGTGCCAACGTCTGCGAATTTTGGCGTAGCCCCAGTGAGGTGTCAATCATGAGCGCATTGTCTAACAACATGGTGAACGCACTTTGACCTGTTGGTTCTCCATCAACGTCTAACAAAAAGGTGTAATTCCCTGCAATCGGTATAACCAGTGTGCCTGTCCACAGCGCGTTAAACGGCGGTGGCACTGGCGATGACGCCCACAAAATTTCCAACGACCCTTGATGCGGCATGGATTGGGTCAGCCGATTGGCACCAGAGCCAGTGATTAGACTACCCGCTAATCCCTGGCTATTTTGAAGTTCGACAGCAGGAATCTGATAGCTTGTGAACAGCAGTTGACCTTCTTGGACAGGGTTGTTGGCGTCATCCGAAACATCCTCTGCCGTTGCATAGATAGGCTCAGAACGTCCATAGGGGTAAAGCTGTTGGAGCAGGAAAAAGCGTTCTTGGTATTGTGTTTGATTGGGGACCAGCAGCATCAGATCACTGCCCCCTGCACCATCCGTGCCAGCCAATACACCCGGTGCTGCGCCCATCAACATTTCCGTCGCAACCGACAGCGGCAATACCGACGCTTCATCCAGTGCCGATCCTGTGAGCAGCCGAGTTGACGGATGATTAAGAATGGCATCGGGGACAAAGAGCGTGACGTTTTCCTGTTCCATGTTGGGGCACCCACCATTGACGCATTCGGCTAGATATTGACTAATCACCGCCTCAATAGGCCCCTGTGCAGTGGAGCGCAGCGCGTCAAGTTGCTGCACAGCGTTGACTGTAGCACGCCCCGTCACCAGTAGCAACAACACGGATGCCGCTACCATCACCTGACGTGGACGCAAACTTTGCTGCCAGAGTACTTGGGTGCTGAAAACAAGCTGGTCTGCGGCGATGGCAACTGTCAGGAAGACCCAAGGGAGCAAAAGTAAGAGTAATTTCGTAGGCCCAATTTGCAGTGGGTCGGCTTGCAAAATCATATAGCCAAATAGCGCAAATCCACCGAAGGTCAGCAGCGCATTGGGGCGATAAATTGATCTGAGTAGACAGCCCAGACCGATGATGAAGAGGGCAAAGATGGTGGGATGCAGTAGTGCATTGTCCGCAAACAGTGGCGAGTCATAGAGTCCTTGACCGCTGCCCCAAAAGAGCGCATCAATCACGCTTTGCACTTGCTCCCATGTCACAGGTTGATTGAAAGTCGTGGGCAGGCTCCAATCGCCCCAGCGTAATCCATAAACAGGTGCGGCAACAGCCAATCCCGCGATAATAACCAGAAGCGGTGCAAGCCGTTGCATGACCTTTGCATTGCGTAGAGCGATGATGCCCACAACCGTTGCAACCAAGAGCCATAGCTGTGTCACACGGAACAGCGGCGTCATCTCCATCGCCACAAAGCCAAAGGCCAAACCTGCAATGCCCCACCAACGGATGCCACCTATCGTCTCGCCAGTCTCGTTGGCTGCATGGGTGCGCGCCTCAAGCCATGCCCACAAGCCAATGACCAGCCATAATAGCACTGCTGACCACGTTTCTGCGCTACGGCTTACCCAGATATGCCAAGGGTTGAGTGCCAATAACAGCGTGGCAATGGCTGCACCAGGGCCATAGGTGATTCGGCGAGCGGCAAGGAAAAAGAAGAGCAGTGTCAAGATACCAAAGATGGCACTGGTGAGACGTAGACTGCGCAAGGTATTGTCGGTCAGCGCGTGGATCAGTTGAGATAGTGTATGAAACGTCGGCGCAGTTGTGCTGGGGGACATGAGCGTGTCCAGCGATGGCGGCGTACTCGGCAAGGGGCGTAATAGGCTGACAGATGAACTCTGTTCCGCCATATTCGTTGCATTGCCATCTGCATCGCTGGCGAGTTGCAGCCCCAAAATGCATTCCACATCAATACAATTGGCTGGCAACGATTCCAACTGCCACAAACGCAAGCCTGCTCCAATAATCAGAATACCAATGAAAACAACAATCGTTGAACGGTTAATCCGTTGCGCCATGCGTGGCGTTACAGCAGACCGTATATGCGAATCACTCGATTCATCAATCGCTAGTCGCACAGGTTTACCTGCGGCATCCACCCCCCAACGATAGGCAGGCGCGCTTGGCTGTTTTGATGTTCCCCGCACCATGAGCAGACCCATGAGCATGATGACCACACCTGCCAGCCAACTGCTGCCATTCCACAACGGCGAACTCAGGTCATCGGCCATTGTAAAGACAATGGTCGTGTAGAGTCCCGCGCTGAGGGTGGTGCAAACAACGCCACCAGCAAAGACAAGCTGCCCCAGGAATCGCCACAGTCTTAGGTTGGGCTGGCTGTCCTGTAATGAATGGGCAACAGCCAGCGGCGATGCATTGCAGAGGGCAATGACCAATGCTAGGGCAAGTATGATGCCACCATCACGTAGAATATGTGGAGAAAGAACTGCATTGTTTGTATTAAATTGGGTGGTGATAAAGTTGTGTGCAAACAGTGCAAGCCCCAAGGCTAGCACTAGGTAGGCTAATTTTTTCATAGCGTCGTTTTTAGTGATTCCTTAAATCGGTTATTTGAGATTTAGGTTAGGCCATCCCACAAAATAAAATACCAATCCTACTTCCAGGAAGGGGTATCAAACACTGCAGGTCTCTCTCCACATATTTTGCGTGATGGCGGCATCATGATTGCCCTAGCATTGCTCATTGCCCTCTTCAATGCATCGCCGCTGGCCGTTGCCCATTCATTACAG
>JBCCFC010000814.1:0-6438 GCA_039029935.1 Chloroflexota bacterium | reverse complement strand
CTTTGACTCTTATATTTTCAGACTGCAATCTCAGTCTTTTACTCATTGCAGTATCTTACTCGTTACTGCACCTTTTTGTCAATTTGGGGCGCGACTCCACTCTTTAGTGCGGTCCTACCCCATCTCCAGACCCAGCACTCTTCAAATTTTTAAATAGCGTTTTGAACAATCCTTCACCCTTGACCAAATCAATGTAGCGTTGTCGTTGCGCGTCTGTTTCCTGTTGCGTCTTCTGTTTAGGGGTCATCAACACCTCATTGGCAAAGTTGTCGTACTCGTCGATAAAGAGATAGAGTTTATATCCTGACTGATTAACGCTGGCAACCAACGAGTCGAAGGAGATAAACGCATTGTTCTCCGAAATGCGTACAGGGCGTTTCAGCGATTGTTCATATTTTTCACCAAACTCAATCATATTATTGTTGAGATACTCATTGAGTACTTGTTGGATAGCCGCAATGGCGCCGCTCACAGGAATTTTGGAAAAATCCCAACGCATCACCATATACTTGTTGCACATGGGGGTCGGATTCAGTCCAATTGCCAAATGCCCAAACAACCGCTCAAAGTCATTTTCCTTGGCAACGTCATAGTAATTCATTAGCGTGGATAGCCATAAGCTCTTCCCAAAGCGGCGCGGGCGCATAAAGAGCAATTCCTTGCCCCACTCTTCGACAAAGCGGATATGATGGGTTCGATCTATGTACAGATAATTTTCACTGATAATCTCGTTAAAATCGCGTCGGCCATATGGAAATTTGATCATTGTCTTCTCCTCATACAGGTTGCAGATTGCAGGTTGCAAGTGCTCGACTCTCAACGAATCACAACCGGATACTGTCGTAGTCGTTTGCCCATGAGGTCCACTTCAAATGGCTGATTGTCGCTTCGATTGAGTTCAGCCGAAATATTTTTCTCGCTAAAGAGGACAATGTACCCCTTGTCTAGGCTGGCGGCCTTGAGATAGCCGACCAACTGCGCTTGCCCATCGGCAAAGCGTTGCTGCCCATACCAAACCTTGGTTTCTATGATAAACCGTGCCTCTTGGTAGACCGCAACCAAATCCATCTCGCCCGCTGTGTTAATCGACTCTAGGGCGACATAGCCGCCAATGCTATCCAGTGCGGCGGTGAGATAGCTTAACAGCAGATATTGTCCCCCAATCTCCAGCGGACGGTCGGTCTGTTTGCTGCGTAAAAGTTGCACGCCATGTTCTTCCATCATGCGCTTAAAGCCATCCATCAGCCCATCCATGTTGAGGATGCCATCTACAATGTAGCGATGACGGAAGCTGCCACTGACGGGTACATCACCGTTTGAGGGAGAGAAGGTCAGAATGAGCATTTTGCGATAGATGGGGTTGGCAATCATGGCTGTCAAAATGTCACCCTCGCGTATTTTGCGCAGAATGCCATACATGAGTAGTTCTTGGTTGACGGGTTCGCGGAAGTTGGAGCGTTTTTCATCATAAAACAGAATCGGCAACAGTCTCGCTTTATGGGGCATGGCTTTGGACGTGATGGAGGCAAAATGGGTATTGTTTTCCGCCAATAAGTTGACCATTGCTGAGTCCATATGACGGGACCAAATCGGCTGACTGCGGTCCGACACGATGTCCTGTGTCAATATCTGCGCCAGTCGATTGACCAAAAATGGTTGCCCCTGCGATTCTTGGAAAATCGCATCGACTGTCTCTTGGGCAAAGGGTTGTTCTGTGTCGGCTGTGTGCTGTCCCAGAAGGTCTGCTGTTTCTGCATAGGTGAAATAGGGAACTTCATATTGATCGGCAATATTAAACGGCGATTGTGTTCCCCCCAAGAGTGCGGGAATGTTGCGGACGCCGACAAGAAGGATGCTTTGCAAGGCGTGTTCGGTCGGGTCATGACGATTGAGGTACATGTCGCGAAATGCACCCAACATGGGCTCAGCCAACTCTGGACCAATTGCATCAAATTCATCAATGATTAACAGTCCCTGACGATTGATCATCATGCTAATTTCGCGCAGCCAAGTGACAAAATCATTCTGATGGCGAAATCCTGTTGGCGCAGGCAATTCCAGACCCTGTGCGATTTTTTGAAGCGAAGGGACGGTCCGTCGCGATAGCAATATCCCTAACGCCTCATAAAATGAAGCTTGGGTATGCCCACGGAAACTTTCAAAACTAAGCAGAATGCCAAAATACGCCCCTGTTTCTTCCAATGCTGCAATGACCTCACGGAAGATTGTCGTCTTTCCTGTCTGACGCGCTGCATTGAGGGTGAAATAGCGACCGTTTTCTATTTTTTTACGAATTGCTACTTTAACCTCAATTCGGTTAATGTGATAGTGGATATGTGGGTAGACGGGACCAAAAATGTTGAATTCGCGCTGCATGATGACACCTGTTCGTTAAATGTTTCAGAACAATTATTCTTCCGATTGTCTTCGATTTTAGCCCATTTTTGCGGGTACGTCAAATCACTATTAACTATCAGCTATTAACTCATAAAGCACCCCAATCATTCGGTTTTCCGATACCTCACTCAAATAGGTCTGACGACGGGTCTCATCTGCAATCTGGTTTGCACGGATATCTCTGGCATGAAGGGCCTGTTGAATGACCGTTGCGGCGCGCTCATCTTGACTCTGATTCAGAATATAGCCAACATAAAAATAGGCTCTCGCCCATGCCCATCCGTCATCTATTTTCTCAGGGTGCATGTGCGCAAGCGCTTTTTCAGCATACCGTTTGGCATGCTCGACATCGCCCAAGCCGATAGAGGCAGCGGCCAACCCAGCCCAGGTTTCAGCCAGTATCGCCGTTTGGTCCATGTCGGTTTGGAGTGCCTCCGCCTTTTCAAAGGCATTCAACGCCTCCGTAAACTGGTCTTGATCAATGTTCAGATGTCCCAGCCGGAGCCAGCCGACGACCTCATTCCAGCTATCCGATGCTTGCTGACATAGGTCGATTCCATCGACGAGAAGTGCCTCTGCCTTGTCCATGTCACCCAGCTTATGATGAGCCAACCCGACACCCAATAGCGCGATGCGATAAAAGTTGGCGCGACCGATTTGTTGACTGTTGTTGAGGGCGTTGTTGCCCGTGTCAAGGGCGAAGTCAAACTCGCCAATGATGTTATAGAAATCGGTTAGGTTCACCTGCACAAAAACCTCAGAGCCGATATCGCCACGTTCACGGGCAATCTCCAATGCGCGGCCATAATAGCGTTCTGCTAAATCGTATTCCCCTCTGGTTTGGTAACTGACCCCCATATTGGCTGACCCTCTAAAGATGGGAAACAACAAGTTATGTTCTTCTGCCAAACGGAGATACTCTTTTTCAAATGGGAGCGCACGCGCTACATCATTGGCGTAGAAATGTAAATGCGCTGAGGCCATCAAGAATTGTAACTGTAGTGCGATGTTATCAGATCGCCCGACAAGTTCTTTGCATTGTGCCAACCTCTGAAAGGCTTCTTCGAGCTGGCGGTTCTCGCCCAAAGCCAACGTCCATTTGTCTAGCAGACGAAACTCATGTTCAATATCGCCCATCTTTTTGGCGAGTAATATCCCTTTCTCTACGGTTTTCTCTAAGGAATCATAGTGTCGATGCCGTTGATAATAGATCGCATATCTGAGCAGGGTTTCGATTCGTTTGGTGTCGCTGTCTAATCTGTCTGCACAGATGCGCATCTGCGCCAATGCATCGACTTGATTTGCCAGATCGCCCGTATATATACTGCAATCCTCGCATTCACGATATAGGTCATATCGCTTCTCCCAATCGTTGGGAGGGGCGAGTTCGAGCGCACGGGCATAGTAACGCAGCGCATCCTGATAGGCGTAGTTGAGCCATGCCTGCTTGCCCGCAAGTTCGGCATATTGACGCTCTTTGGCTGTATGCCCAGCCTCCTGCCAATGCAAGGCCAGCCGCCCCGCTTGAGACACATCCTCTGGATAAAGCTGTTCGATGGCGGTGGCAACCTCTTCATGGAGCACGCGTTTTTCATGCGGCTCTAACGCCATCAGCACCCCGTCTCGGATTTTGTCATGGTTAAATTGCCAGCCCTGATTTCGGAACTCAAGCACAGCGGCATCGGTACACAGCGGCAACCATTCATGCTCAATGTCTCGCCCACGATGTAAGGTTGACATGAGGGAGACATCTAGCTCACGCCCTGCAACAGCCGCTTTCACCAGCAACTGTCTCGCCCACATGGGCAAACGATTGAGCCGCTGTTCCACGATTCCCCAGATGCCATTGGTGATGATCTGTTGTGGCAAGACCATCTCACCGATATTGTCCAAATGCCCTGCACTGGCGGCCAAGCTACGGACGACCTCAACGGCAAAAAAGGCATTCCCTTCGGTTTCCGCTTGTAAGAGTGTCTGAATATCATCCCGTTTGCCCGCTTCACCCAGCATCGCCACACTCAATTCAGCCATCTCCTGGGGAGATAACCGTTCTAGCGAAAGGGTTGTCATCTCTGGCACAGCGTCGGGCAAATCGGGTCGTTCGTCATTGCGATATGTCGCCAATATCAACAACTGTTTGGTATCAATCTGCCTGGTTAAATAGGGCAATGGCAGTAAGCTGATATCGGCCCAATGTAAATCTTCGAGCATTAACAGGACAGGTCTGTTTAGCTGATGAAAGAGCCGAGAGAGTGTGGTAAACAGGCGCGCTTGGTCGGCGGTGCTGTTGAGTTCGGGGGCTGGGTGGACTGGTCGCCCAATCAATTGGGCAATGTCAGGGACCAAGGGCAGCAGGATGCTTGCAGTCAAGTCCTCAATATGGGCGAGGTCAATCACCAATTGGCGGAGCGGTGTACGCCATACCCCATAAGGCATCGTGCTATCATCGACCGTTTGACCACGCAGCACAAAGAAGCCAGACACCAATGCCTGTGTGTGCAACTCATCCATCAAACGCGTTTTCCCAACACCACTTTCCCCGCCGATAAGCCACGCCGACCCTTCGCCGGACTGTGCCTGCTGTAAGGCCGCAAGTAAGCAAGTCAATTCCTGCTCGCGCCCCACAAAGGTGGCGGCTTGGAGATAGCTCTCACGGATGGCGGCTGTTTCTGGCGGTATGGGTTGACCCACTGCTTCCGCCAATGCGGTTATGACATCGGCTGCAGAGGCAAACCGCTCTTCGGCTGCCTTCGCAAGGAGTTGAGTCAAAATCGGCTGTACCCGCAGATCAACACCTGCCCAATCTGGCTCTTCCTCTAATACGCGGTCGAGAAACTGAAAGTCAAAGGGGGCAAATGGATGTTCATTGGTGAGCAGTTGATAGAACAATACGCCCACCGCATACAAATCAGCCATCGGACTATAGTCCTGCCCTTCAAACAGTTCGGGAGCCATGTAGAGCGGTGTGCCAGCCGAATTGGAGCCACGAAGTTGGTCGCTGGCAGAAAGGCCAAAGTCCAACACACGGACAACGCCATTACTGACCAGTACATTGTCTGGCTTTAAATCTCGGTGTAGCACACCACGTCTGTGTAGATAGGCCAATGC
Organism: Chloroflexota bacterium; assembly: GCA_039029935.1. Lineage (GTDB taxonomy): Bacteria > Chloroflexota > Anaerolineae > Caldilineales > Caldilineaceae. The sequence continues at coordinate 933 of JBCCFC010000814.1, read as the reverse complement.
CTGTAGTAGCTGCTGAATCAATTCGATTTTGTGTTCAAACGATGTATTCTGAGCCGCATCCAGAATGTTCTGCGATGCTGACAGATAGGTCATCGTGAAGAAGGGTTGCCGCTTCTGGTCAAACCCATAGTCGAGGACGCTGATGATGTGTGGGTGACGCAGACCTGCCAATGTCTGAAATTCATGTGCCAAGGCCAAACGCAGATCATCGACCGACGTAGGAGACGTCCCCCGCTGATTATGCGTTGGCAGATTCAGAACGCGTTTGAGCGCAACCACATCACCCGTCAAACGGTCAGTCGCACGGTATACCTCGCCCATGCCGCCCTGACCGAGTTTTTCGTGGAGATGATAGCGGTTGTGAATTGTATTATGTTGATTGATACTATTCGTCATCATGAAATTTATGTTCATGGTTGAAGAGTGAAGAGTGACTGAACGAACCACTATTCACTTTTCACGAAACCTCTTTCCACAAAATACGACCAAACCCCACACTCACTACTGCATAACAACGCAAATGCAGGTCATCCCCATGCTGCGCTACCAACTTCTGGCGATAGTTGTGTAGCTGGTTCTCGGCCTCGGTAAACTTGGCCTGTACATTTTTTAACGCCTTCAAGTCGTCACGGGATCTGGTCTTGGCATCGTCCTCAGTCAATGCCTTGTAGATGGTCTTTCCCTTTTGCGTGGTCATTTTCTCTGTTGCTTGATTCAGCGGCAACTGCTTAAATTCAATCAAAATGTCGTATACGCCACTCTCACGCATCCCCGGTCGCACTAACAGCAACAAGTCACCAAAGCTACGTTCGAGTTGCGCTTCCGAATACATCAGATAGAGGTCGGTGTGGTAGAGCAGCATCATAAAAATCGTCTTGAGCGTGCCTTCATTAAAATCTCGTCCGTCACGCCCGTTGTAGAGATTGAGGAGAT
>JBCCFC010000813.1:0-6439 GCA_039029935.1 Chloroflexota bacterium | reverse complement strand
GTATCACAGGTTGGCTACCTACGCCACAGATAACCAATCGGTGTTACTGGTTACGCCTTTCCTTTCCTGTGCGAGAACAAAGGAAAGTATCGCAGGTTGGCTACCTGCGCCACAGATAACCAATCGGTGTTACTGGTTACGCCTTTCCTATGCAAAAAAATCTATCAATGGGGAAACAGATGAATCATATCGAACAAACCGTACTCAATCACATCAACATCACCACCATGCTCGCCTTCCTTGATGAGCTGGTCGCCATCCAAAGTCTGGACGGCACACCTGCGGAGAATGAGGTGCAACGTCTTTTTGCCGCCAAGCTACACGAATTTGGCTTTGCAGTCGATGAATGGGCGATTGACTTTGATACGCTCAGGCAGCACCCTTCTTACTCGGCGGAGGTGGACCGTGCAGAAGGCATCAATGTTGTCGGCATCTGGGGAAACAACACTGGTGGGGAGACAGGCAAATCGCTCATTCTTAATGGGCATACCGATGTCGTGCCTGCTGGCGACCTCGACCGCTGGACCTTTGACCCTTGGCGGGCGACAGTGGATACAACAGCAGATACTGGCAATGGGCGTGTCTATGGGCGCGGTGCGCTCGACATGAAAGGTGGATTATGTTGTGCGCTCTTTGCGGTCAAGGCGATTATGGATGCAGGTGTGGCACTCGATGGACGCGTCCTGATTGAGTCGGTGATTGGTGAGGAGGATGGCGGCTGTGGCACATTGGCGGCTGTGGTACGCGGCCATCGTGCGGATGCGGCGGTCATCATGGAGCCAACCGAGTTGATGATTGCGCCTGCACAGGCTGGCTGTTTCAACTTCCGTATCACCATTCCAGGCAAAGCGGCACACGGGGCCATGCGCTTTGAGGGCGTTGACCCGCTGGAAAAGTTCATGTTGATTTATCAAGCCATTCTTGACTATGAGCGCGGTCGCAACACCAATGTCACCCACCCCATGTTCACCGACTATGACGCACCCTATCCCATCTGTTGTGGCACAATCCACGCGGGCAACTGGGCATCAACCGTCGCTGAGTCGCTCACCTTTGAGGGGCGTTATGGCATTGAACCTGGAGAAGACCATGCCGCAGTACGAACAGCCTTTGAAACCGCCATCCACAATGCTGCCAACACCGATGACTGGCTCCGCAAACATCCACCCATTGTCGAGTGGTGGGGTGGACAGTTTGACCCCGCCGAGATTCCTGCTGACCATGCCATTGTGCAGACAGCCGAGTCCGCGTTTACGGATATCACAGGTCATGTACCCATTGTGCGTGGCATGACCTATGGTGCGGATATGCGTCTGCTGGTCAACGACGGCAACACACCCACGATTATGTTTGGCCCCGGTGATGTCCGCATGGCACACCGACCCGACGAGTATGTACCGTTGGCTGATTTGGAGACGTGTGTGCAGACGTTGGCGTTGATGATTTTACGCTTTTGTGGCGCAAAGTAGCATGGGCATCTTGGAGTTGGGCAATATTTTTGAAACTGGTAAAAGCCACAATTCCTCCTTTCTGACAAAACGCCTCTTCTGCACAATTCCATTAGGATTGCTTGATGCTCTGGCGGAGGTGCTCATCGATGGTTTATCACTTGTTCAACAAAAAAACGAACTGTCTTGGTTTCAATATCATCAAGCATCGTTGTTTTGACATGCCGTCGATACTTGCCCTTGCCCTCCAACAAGCCATTGGGGTCATCCAGTTCATTGCCGCGACTAAAGACCACCGAGACATGTGCTTTGTAGCCATAAACACCACCGATGAGGGTATCGTTGAGGAAGAAGCCGATGCCACCATAGATAAACTTTTCGGTGATGGTGGGTTCGATGTCGTGATAGATTTCGCGGACAGCCTGTGCAATCCGTGCGTGTTCAGTCGAGTGCAGTTCAAGTTCTTGGATAAAGTTTTGAATTTTTGGGTCCATTATCACTTCTTGTTGTTGACCAGCCATGCAATCACGTCCTCTATATTTTTGTCAGGCGGAAAGACGGGATAGAAGACATGTTGAATCACATCATCCTGACAGATGAGCGTTGTGCGTTTAATCAGTGTCATCTCCACACTGTCAACACCTTCAACATTCATGGTTGGCAGCGATAGCGCATGGGTGAGTTCAAGTGATGCATCACTAAGCAATGCAAAGGGCAGGTGTAACCGTTCTGCTGCCTCCTGTTGATAGGCCGTTGTCTGTGTACTCAGCCCATAGACTGTCGCCCCCAATGCCTTTAACTCGGCGTGGTGGTCACGAAACGAACACGATTGTGGTGTACACCCCCGTGCGCCGGGCATCTGCTCCCAGCCATCAGGCAGCGGTGTGTCCGGTCGTCCGGTCATGGGATAGATGTAGATGACAGTTGTGCCGGAGAGTGTTGAGAGATTACCAGAGTCACCCTGCGTGGATGCCAGCGTTACGTTGGGCAGTTTCATCCCAGAAAGATGGTCACATCCACCGTCATCAGCAGGAATGGGGAGGTCATCTGGTAATTGTGTCAGTGTTGTCATGGTTTTATTCCTTTATAGCTGTAGACCGCTCTCTTGCAATAATGCTCGCAACCGTGCCAGTTCATCTTCAGCAGCTTGCGCGCGTTGCTCGGCTTGATTAGCACGTTGTTGCTCTTCTTGAATTTGCAATTGCGCTGCTTGATAATCGGTCATGATAAATCCTTGGTAGATTGGATCATTGATTAGTTCTTCCAGCGATGGACATTCAAATAAATCACGAATCCGAAACTGAAAGCCGGGCAGGACTGCAGAACGCACAATACCATCTGGAACTGTGTCCATAGGCTGATAGTTGCCATTGGCATCCAATGCGAAAAAGCTCATATGCCGATCCTTGATGTCATCCAGAATGTAATATTCCTGTACACCTGCATACTCATATTCTTTGAATTTTCTCTTTGTATCGCGTGTGATTTCGGATGGCTTTGAGTCGGATAGGGACTCTATACATAGATCAATGATGCCGTTGTAGGTACGATCTTCAACGGCTATCGGATTGGGATTGGTGCGTAGCGCAACGCCCGCGTCCGGTTTACGTACAGCTGACCCACCCATTATGGGCAAATGAAAACCAATCTCAAGATTCACAATGTGTGCTATGGGATGATGACGCAGATATTCAGTCAATACCCCAATCATCCATTGGTACATAAATGCTTGCCCAATTCTCGCCATAGGTTTGACCTGTAATTCTCCATTTTCCCATTCGTAGCTATAGTCTGGATGTTCATAGTAGTCTGCCCAATAAACTGCCTCAGAGACTATCTTGCCCTCTTCGGAAGGTGGTAGCGTTCCGTTGGTCGAAAGGTATCCATTGTTATATCCTTGCAGTTTTTCGAGCAGTTCTGTTGCGTCGTCAATCTTTCCAATCGTTTCTTCTTTAGGCGGATGAGCACCATTGGTTGTTGATTCGGATGGAATAAATAATTTTACCTGTTTAACAGAATTCATGCTGCCTCCTCTATCTCTGGCACACGATGCAATCAATACACGATGCATTGTATCATTGTTTGATGCATAGCGAAATACTACAGCGGGACCCAGAGAGTATCCCGGTAGCAAACGGATTTGGCCTGTGTGTGAAGACTCAAATCCGTTCCCAACCTCAATCCGTTGTAATACGTTCAGGCGCATCCCCCCAATCCGGCACAGCCAGCAGTTCACCATCACGCAGTGCAGATTTGTGCGCCATCACGCCCGCAGCCATGTAGCGCGCAGCCTCCCACACGTTGATGGCGGGCACACGGTCATGGGCGATGGCATCGACAAATTCGTGGGCGAGGTAGGCGTGGGAGCCACCATGACCGCCATAGAAATTGGACGTTTGGCTGATGCCCTGAAAGGCGGTGGCAACCTCTGGCGGCAGTGGGTCACGCATCTCCGCGATAGTAAGCGGTGTGCGAGAATGGTTGGTGGTCCATGCGTCATTTTCAAAGCTGCCCGCTGTGCCATAGATGCGGAAGGTTTCGCGCCCCGGTAGCCCCACCTCACGGAATTCACAGATGCGCATGGTGGCGCCGTTGCTCATGTAGAAGAGCGCGGTCTCATTGCTAAAGGCGGCACCCTGATTGGCGAAAAAGGGATCGTTGTCACGGTTGGCATAGCCCCATGCGCTGACCTTGATGGCGTGGGCATTCATGACACTGATGGGGCCGCTGGTCGAGTGCGTGGGGTAGTGCATGGGACCATCCTGCACACCAGCCCCTGTATACTTCGCTTTGCGTTGCAGCCACTCTTGCCCTGCTTGGCTGGCATGGCGACGTTTGTAAACCTCGCGCAGATTCGATGTGGGGGAATCGACATCGTGAAAGTACTCGCCTTCGCTGTAGACAAAGTCACCAAAGTCACCCGCCTGCGCACGACGGCGACAGTACATGGCTTGGGCGTGATAGTAGGTCGTCTCGCCCAGCATGTAATGCATCCCCGTGCGCTGACAGGTTTCGACCAGCTTGTCGCACCACGCCAGAGTCTCATCACCGTCAGGAATGGTGATGATGGGCACGGCACTGTAGACATGCTTGCCCGCCTCCATTGCCTGTACACACTGCGGTGCATGAAGCCAAGGTTGGGTGATGATGACCAGCGCATCAAGGTCGCTGCGACAGATGTCATTGAGTGAGGTGTACGTATCATGAGTGGCGTTGAACTTGGTACGCAGATCAGCGCGCTGCCATGCCGGGCGCTGGGCAATGGCCGTGATGCGCTCCGGCTCACGGTCGCAGAGCGCGATGCGGTCCACAAGCGGGTGGCTGAGGAAGAGGTCGGCAAAGGCAGTGCCAAATGCGCCGAGGCCGACAAGACCGATACTGATGGTCATGATGTTTTTCCTTAAATTTTCATTCCATAAATGTTTCTCTATGGCACAGACGCAACTTTCTCCGCCATGCCAATGCCATGTTCGCGACAATAATCCTTGGCCTTTTTGGTAAAGCCACTCAACGACAGATAGGCTGGCAGCACGGTGACACCATGTTGTTTGCCATAGTCAATGGCGTTGGCATGGAGCTTGGTGACGGGATCGATACCAGTCGCTCGTTGCCGGTCGCGTACCTCCACCATGACCATGATATCCTCGCCTGTCTCTGCAAATGTGGCTGTGGCAAGCACGTCAAGCTCTTTGTTTTCACTATCCAAACGTTGATGAGGTACACGCTGACGTATCTGCACAAGGTTAAACGGGCGGGTGTCGGCGACAGTACTAAAATAGTCGGAGAGGCGTATGGGTTTACCCACCAGTTGCTTCATGCGCAACTCAAAGACAAGGGTGCGTTCGGCCAGCAGCCCCTTATACTCGTTCGCTTTCCCCAACCAGTGTTCGGTCTTCTTTCGTTCTGTTGCCAGCAGTTCCTCAAATTCACCTCGGAAATCTGGCTCTACATTTTCGATTTCCTTTTGAAAACGGCTACGCAGTACACGATTGAGGGTTCCATCGTCCAACCCTTTGAAATCGATATCTGCCGATCCTTGGTCAATGACATCCGAGGACACCAAAATTTCGAGCCGCTCAAAAATATCCTCTTCGCTCAGTTCGAGATTTAGTTCCTTCTTAAGCTTGCGTGGTGTCCAATACTGTTTATTGTGCTTATTAAGAAAGAGCATCAGCTTTTTGGTATTCGTGCCGTTGACCTTTTTGAAGGTGCGGCGCAGATACTCTGCCCACGTTTTAGACATCTCCGAGTTGCGGTCCTCAACCTCATAGGTGACAGCCTCCAATACACCATCCTCGGACATCAAGGTCTTGCCCTCAAGGTCATTCAGCATCACACAGGAGATCAGGAAGGGGTCCGAGCCACACAGTTCATTCAGTTGTGCGGCAGACTCGTCCTTGATCGGGATTTGATAGGTTTCTGCATATTGTTCAACCGCGGCCAAGCCCTCATCGGGTGTCAGGTAGGGATTCATGCGAAAGATGGAGAGCCGCCCCGCTTCCAGATGTTCGGCCATGATTTCCATGAGGATGCCGGGGTAGGAGCCTGTGACTAACATGGGAGCGACTTTGGACTCGGAGAGCGAGTGAAAGCTGCCGGGCATGGTACTATCCGGATCTCCCAGAAAGTCTGGCGTTCGATAGACATGGTTAGCGATGTTCTGAAATTCATCTAAGATCACGAGAAAGCGACGGTCGTCCGTACCAGCCGCATAGCGGTGAGGTGCATGGGTGGCGATATCCCAGAGTATTTCCATATTGGGTTTGTCTTTGGCAAGGTCAGCAAGAATATACTCTGTGTCATTGATCATAATCTCAAGGTTCTTCTCGACAGCATATTCATGAATTTTCTCTAATGACAAATGATTTATAATAAAGATTGGGCTGCGTTCCAAAAAAGAAATATACTGCGATGCAAAGACCGTGTAATAATTGATTGCCAACGAATGCAACCAGATATTTTTATCGGCAAAGTCAAAATATAACGGCACG
>JBCCFC010000812.1:0-6442 GCA_039029935.1 Chloroflexota bacterium | reverse complement strand
TCCCACTCGAACTTCATTGTTCTTTGTCTGTAGTGAATACGCACTTGAACATTGTCGAGTTAAATAATATCCCACCCACCCATATCCGTATTTTGCGTGCCAACAGATAAGTTATAGCTTTTGACGCTATCCCGCATCAGCTTGGTGCTTGGTTCAAAGCCTTCACACATGATATAGAAAAGCCCATTAATCAAATGAGCCTGATGTGTCCATTCTTCTTTTGGCAGTGTGTGGTTTTGAAACCCATGGACAATGTACTGTATTTCTGATTCACTTATCATTGATCTTGCAAGTACTTTGTCGCATTCTGTGCATAGCGTTCTACTACCTTCCTGATATTTCCGCCCTCAACAAAATCTGTCACCATGGAAACACCATTTTCGTGCATGCCTGCATTCCGCTCGTTCCAGACAACGTTTGTCGAGTTCGCTGTTTTCCCCTCGACACAGGTGATATCGATTCGCTGCAATTCAAAGTCGCCCCACAAGACAATGTACTGTAGTCGACCGTCACTAGGCGCGTGTTCCGTAACCACAAGAAGGATGTCAAGATCGAACCCTCTCGCAGCCATGATGAGCCCCTTAAGGGTCTCGCCTTCGGCTTCTCGCAAGATCGTCGGCTCCCACCAATCATACATCAGAAATCGTCCGGCTGGCTCAAAAAGCGGACAGACCTCTGTGCTTACAAACGGGACTGTGACTTCGGCACGCTCCTCGAAGCCAACTGTGGGAAATAGCCCTTCGCCACCCTCACTTGATGCTTGAGTATCGTCACTACCATGAGTACCATGCACATCATCGCTGCCCTGTGATCCATGCGCATCGTCACCCCCATGAGTACCATGCGCATCGTCGTTACCCTGCGACCTATGCACACCATCGCTACTACCATGAGTACCGTTGCTATTGCCATGAGCATCGTCGTGACCGCCATGAATGGAGATAGGTGAACACCCTGCAACTGCTGTTACAAGCAGTGCGAAGACCAACATAATTATTGATTTTTGTTTCATGCTAACCCTTTTAAGTTTATCTAAGATTATTTTAGGCATTGGTCATCGTTTCATCCATAGTCGAATAGGTGTCCCTGCCGAGTAGACAAAACGATGACCAACACCCATTTTTAGCTTGCTTTTTCAGCATTCAGAGGCAGTGTATAGGATAAACCCGTAGTCAGGTCAAGCATGAAAAAATAATTTACAAATGCATGATTGTTTTTCGTGCAGAAGCTCTAAGCACTTCAATTTCCTCCTTGCTCATCCCTAGTGCTTCTAGAAAATCATGATGCGCCCCGGGGAGGTTGCGTTCAAACTCAACATGCCACTGGTGCATCGCCTCATGGTCCATCCCCGAGTCTTCAAGGATTTGTACCCATTGCTCTTTGCTCATGACTTTTATATTCTTCAGCAAGGAGTTTTCGCCCAATAGCTGTAGAATGAAGCGCTGTTGTTGTCTAATCCGGCTCATTTCCTCGTTGAGGCTTTCTAACCGTTGTTCAAGAATCGTTGAGAGTTGATCATCCGCAGAATCCAAAATTTTAGCAATCGCATCGAGAGACAGTCCTGCTTTTTTGTACAGAGCTATCTTCGACATGCGATTGAAATCCTGCTCAGAATATAAGCGATACTCTGACTCGGTTCTCTCTGATGGTGTTAAAAGACCTATCTTGTCGTAATAGAGCAGGGTACTTCGAGAGAGATTAAATTCCTTCACAAGTTTGCCAATGGTATACATGTTGCTAAGAATGTGTTTAAGTTTGGTTAAATTGGTTGAATATCTGGCTTCATTAACGACGTTCGCGCTGATTCACTGAACAATAAATCTTTGCTAAAATATTGGAGCAATACAGAAATAGCATCATCAACCAAGTCCCTGTTCTGATCTAAAAATAATTGCCAATCCGTTTGCGCCATCACATCAAGACGTTTCGCCACGATTCTGACAAGCGAATCTGTAATGGTGATGTGAAATTTTGTGTTGGCACCCAAACTTTCGGCAAACGCTTTAATCCCCGTACAGACTCCTTGGACGGATGTTTCCAGATCATGGTGATTGAGATAGATCCAAGCAAGCCGTAAATGACCCACGTGATTAAAATGGACGGGATTCAAGGTTTGATTCTCAAATTGTATTAAGAATTCTCTATGGTTAAGCTGTTCAGCCGTTGCGTGTGTATGGTGATGATTATGATGATTGTGATGATTGTGATGATTCGTCATCGACTTTCCTCCTAAATGATTTGTTGTTTTGTCAACTTTACCCAGCGTCAATTCCGTTTGAAAAACGCTTGGTTTCAAGCAAATCCTGCTAGGCGAATCAATAGAATAAAATACCCATTCAGTAAGCACGCCCCATGCTGGTCATCCGCACGTGGGCGTGCTCACTGCTCAAATATTGGGCATTATTTTTGTGGATCCGCCTTATAGAAGAAAAGTATAAAGTATGAACCTGTAGTCAGGTCAAGTGTTTGCGGATAAAGAGGTCTGATTTCGTTTTATTTTTCCAATGCTATGTTTGTCGTTGGAGTAATTCACGTTTCTGCTTCTCTAAAGCGGACAACTTCCGCTTCAAACTATTGATTTCTCGATTCACTTGCTTCAATTCATGCTCTATTTTTTGCGCTTCCATCCCTTCTGTGCCACGAAGCTCATAGGCCAGTGCCTCGACCTCACTGCGTAGCAATTTATAATAGGGATTGCCATGCGCATAATTTCGCTTATATTGCAATTTACCCGCACGGATCGCCTCAACTATTTCAGCCTCTGTCAGACCAAATTCCTTGCAGGCATTTTTATGGCTTAACGAGCCACCTCTCTGAGTCCATTGAGATGCAGACATGTGTTGATTTCTCCTAATATTCCTCGCCATCAATTTTACAAGTGCCTAATGTTGGACACAGGATTTCGGTTGCTTTGCCGCGATAAAATATAATTGTATGCTTATCGTCGTCATCTTCCAGACGAACCTTTTTCTTTTGGCTCATCTTGCTCATTTCATTGACGGTACCCTCAGAAAAATCGCATTCGTGACCACAGTCACAGCGATAAGAGGATGGATAAAGTAGAACTGCCATTGTTATTTTCTCCTTTGGCACAAGGTATTCCTCAAGGTATTCCTCAATTCACACCTGTTTTACACTGCATAAAATATGGTACAGACAGTCTGTCCATGATAGGCTGGAAGTCTGTGTTACTTATTTTCCGCCAAATAGCTCTCCCGCAGGGCAAACTTTTGTATCTTGCCCGATCCGGTCAGCGGGAATGCCTCGACTTGCCGCCACACAACGGGCGTTTTAATGGGCGAGAGGTGCTTGCGGCAGTGACGATGCAATTCCTCTGTCTCAACGACCTGAGTGCCTCCTGCCTGAGTGCCTCCTGCCTGATTTTCCACAGCACGGAAGAAACAGGCAACAATCTCACCCCATTTTGGATCAGGCAAACCAACCACAGCAACCTCCACCACGAGCGGATGATCCAATAACACATTCTCAATTTCAGCCGGGAAGAGATTCTCCCCACCACGAATAATCATCTCCTTGACGCGACCCGTGATGCGGACATAGCCGCGCGCATCCATCGCACCGAGGTCCCCCGTGTGTAACCAGCCTTCAGTATCAAGCGTTGACGCCGTCGCTGCTGGATTGGCGTTATACTCGATCATGTTACACGGACCTTTGGCACAGATTTCGCCTACCGTGTCCAGCGGTACAACTTCATTGGCCCCAACGCTACGAATTGATACTGCCGTCTGTGGCACGGGCTGACCAATGGTGTGGCAAATGTCATCAAGCGTATCGGTGGGGTGGTGCTGGGTGATGACGGGTGAAGCCTCCGTCTGTCCATAGAGTGTGCCAAACGCACAGTTGAACGTATCGCAGAGGTTGCGTACTAGCTCCGGTGCGACCATCGACCCACCCGATGAGAGCATGGTAAGCGACGAGACATCACGTGGCCGCGTTGCTTGCGCTTCCACAAGGCCAACCATCATCGTCGGCACACCCAGAATCGTCGTCACTTTTTCATGCTCAGTAAGGTCCAAAACAATGTCAGGGTCAAATAGTTTGAACAGCAACATTTTGCAGCCCGCTTGTAGACAGCCCAGTGACACCATGCCACAACCGCTGGTGTGGAACATGGGCATGATGTTGGCCCAAACGGTTTCATCCGTCGTTTGCAGACGCCCTGCATAGTAGCGCGCATTATTGACCAGACCGCGATGGGTCAGTACCGCGCCTTTGGGAAAGCCAGTCGTGCCAGATGTGTACTGGATTTGGGCAGGATCACCAGGGTGGACAATAGGCAACTCAGGTGAGCGGTCGCCATGTCGCCACATGGCCGCCTCGTCCTCCATATCCACCACCTCACGGATAGTCCCACTGCCAGCGGTCGCCCTGTCAGCGGTCGCCCTGTCAGCAATTTCCGCCATCGGATTACCACGATATTCGTTGATGTGGAACAGGGCAACAGCGCCAGATTGTGCCAACACATAACGGAGTTCTTTCTCTTGAAACGATGGGTTGGCAGTGACAAGCGTAAGCCCGGCCAGCGAACAGGCATACTCCATCAGCAGCCATTCAGGGATGTTGGGTGCCCAGATACAGATGCGCTCACCGGGGGCATAGCGGCTGCTGAGCGCGAGGGCAAGCGTTTCGGACTGGGTGAGAAGTTGATCGTAGGTGTAGGATCGACCGATTTCACCCGTCATCCCCACTTCAACAAGACCTGTTTTGTGACCATGTGCTGTAGCCGTTTTGCGCAGCAATCCTCCCACGGTAATTTCGTACACCACGTCATCGGTCTGCGTGGGAACCAAAGACTGAGTTAAGTTGAGTTTGTACATCATTGGAAGCACCTATCCTTGTCGCAAATAGCACCATATTTAAAGAAAAGTAGCTGTAAATTGATCTACCTGTAGTTTATCAACTTTCATATGATTGATTGTACTCAACTTTTCAATATTGTATCGTCAGTCATGTAAACTTAATCGTGAATCGGTATTCGGTGGTCAGTATCTGGAACGACAGCAAAAATTAGATATAAGCGAGGTCTTTTCCATCTTTTTTGGGAAACTTGACTTCAAACTGAAGTTGCAAACCAGCCCCCTCAAACATAGCGACTTGCTGCTCAACTTGCTCATTTGTCATGAAAAGATGACCATCAAATATCCATTCTTGCTCGAACCATGGACGCAGGATATCGAGCAGTCTTCGATCCATTGCCTCTGCTATCCGCGACTGCCGAATCCAAAACAGGATAACGGCTTCATAATCGGTCCACGCTGTCTCACCTACTGTGTCACCAACTACTGTCGGCTCGGCTTGAGACAACCAGCGTACCGTGCGCGGGAAGATGTAAATGCAGCCGAGACATTCTGTTTCAGTCGGATTCATCACCGTAAAGGTAAACGATTCACGGTTGACGTGTTCGCCTGAATGTCGCTCTAAATCTTTGAGATTGTCAGCGAGTGTAAAGTCATCTTCGGGCCAAGTAGATTGCTCCCACTTGCGCAGAAATTCCCTGGTTTCCATAACCGCCGCGTAGTCCAACTCGACATCGGTTGCCAACAATGGTCGAATCAAAAATTCATCTGTTATGAGTCCGTCAGGGACTGTGAAAGTTTCGTTACCAAATACCATGTGTTTTGTTCCTTCTTAATACTTGCAATCAATAGCCTGAAACCGCCTACACGGTAACGACCGAACATCACTTTGTTAGGTCAAATACAGGCGACGTGTACCCAGATGATATTCCTCCAAATACATGACAATATCAGCAAGTCTCTCTGCACATCTGATTAAGTATTCACTATCACGTGGAATACGTTTTAGGTTGCTAATCGTCAATACGGGTAGGCTTGTGGGTGTCACTAAATCTTGAATCGCGTATTCTAATGATTCATGCCCGTCGGTCGTTGTACGGTTGCCTGTCAGCAGCAAGTACTTATGCTCTTGGCAATGAAGCCAGATTGTTCTATCGTCCACACCTCTGGGTAATCCAACATCGGGCAGCATTTTAAGCTCCAAAGAGAGCAATTCTGTATACCCGCGATAGGTTAATATACGAAAAATATGGTTAGCTTGGCCTTCGCAATTCTCATCACTTAAAATAATTTGCGACATGATATTTATCAAACTCCCCATTTGCAGCGCGTATTTTATTTTTTGCTTTCAATTCTTCATATGCCTGTTGGAGCGGCGTCTGTTTAATCGGACGTTTTTCGCGTTCAGCGGCCACTGCGCGATAATACTGTTCACGTTCAGCCTTTTTCTCTAAAAGTTCAGGCAGTTCTGCTTCAAGCCGTTCCCTGTGTTCATCAATGTATTCCAGCGCAACCTGCACCTGTAATGATTGCAAATTGTAAATGACGCACATTTCATAGGGGCTATCGCCCTCTTGTTGCGCTATTAAAATGTCATACACGGATGTACGGCTTTCGCTAATCAT
>JBCCFC010000811.1:0-6444 GCA_039029935.1 Chloroflexota bacterium | reverse complement strand
GCGAAGCTGGCAACACAGTGACTGACACACACGTCGTTGAGGTCAGCGAATTGGGTGGCGCAGCGGCTTTCGATTTTGGTGTCAACACAGTAGACGCCGACTTGGAAATGAACGAATATCCAGCACAGACTTTCACGACTTTCTTGCCACTGGTACAGAACTAAACAAACGGCAACAAAACTTCTAGCACTTTCCTACTGAACTGAATCAACTGTCTTAAAAAAGAGACCTGCCATCTGGCAGGTCTCTTTTTTTTCTGAAACTATCCGGCTAAGGTTACTGTTCATTAGGGGTATTTTCAAAGCTTAAGCAAACGCCAACGCCATCCGATTCAAAAACGCAGGCTCCACCTCAACAGCAACTGGCTCCTGTGACTCAGCCAACGGACTCCCCCAGCGAAAAATGACCAAAAGTTGGCTTAACTCCATGTCAAAACATTGTTTCATCATGGCGGCTTGTTGCAAAAGTGAGCGGTCAAGATGGGTCATTTCATTAATTTGCTGACGGGACAAGTGTTTTGCGCAAAAAAGCGCACCGAGTACTTTTCGGTTTCCCCAAACCTGCATGAGGTCACTTCGATAATCGCTCTGTTCTTCGGGGTCAAACGTTGACCAATCTTCTGCTAATTCGGGTAAATCATTCACAAAAATTTTATAGTTTAATAAAAAAGAATGAATATGCCCACTTGTATATGTTTGCAGTTCCATATCTAACCTCTACTATGCCTAGCAATTAACGATGCCGAACCAGCCGTTGAAAGTCATCCGTAAAAATTGCATCAGGACCACTTGTTTGGTACCCTGTCTTGATTTTATCATAGTCGGCACTATATGCAACAAAGACGAACTTTTCTGGTTTGGGTACATTGTGTATATGTGACGGCGCAATAAACCCAGCAAACACCTCACCAAATAACTCATATGTCCAAATGCGACAATCTGTGTGGGTAATCGCTGTATGTAAATCAGAAATAAATTGAGTAGATGTTGTAGCTGAGGACCATTGCTCATCAAGATAAATCCGCTTCAATAAGTGGATTTCAACCGATGGCCTTTTTGCAGATGAAACTGGCACACCACGATTACTTAACTCAGTTCGTAACCAACGATTCATTTTGAGCGGTCTTGATGAGAACGGAGCGCGTCCAACATAATCAGTTAGTTGTTTTATCTCAGTGTCAGTTGCAACTCGATTATTTTGAACTAAGTCATGAATCAGTTCAGGAATATAACTCATATTTAATCTTACTATCCGTGTGTTGATAAAAACTACATGGCTATTGTAAGTTGTGTAGTATGAAAAAGCAAATGTGATAGATGGGGACTTGCGTTGTAAAAATTTGAACCCTTCAACTTTGAGAGCGTGTTTGAATATTATTTGACTCGCTCACTCTGGTAGTCTATATGGACCGACATACCTTTTTATTGACGGCTACAGGGGTAGAGTAGCGGGTGAGCCTGTTTGAATATTCAGGCTCTGAACAGTTACATGACAGTTTCAAGCAGCATTTCTCATGCTATACTCAAATCAAGACAAACTTGATTTAGGTAGAGTTCAAAAGGTAGGGAAGTTCAAATGACAAGCACAATCAAATTAACAGCAATCGCAATCATCATCATCCTGACACAGGTTTTCGGCGCAACAGCAGCCTTCGCCAATAGCGACGCCACCAGCTTCGTCAGCGGCACAGTTTGGGCAGACGAGAACGGCAACAACATTCAGGATTTGACCGAAGCTTCACTGCCAAATGCAACAGTTTTCATGCAGAACTTGGAAACACGTGAAGTCTTCACCACAACAAGCGATGCCAACGGCGCATACATGATGAGTAACGTGCCATTTGGTCGCTACGCAGTTTGGGGCGAAGCTGGCAACACAATCACTGACACACACGTCGTTGAGGTCAGCGAATTGGGTGGCGCAGCGGCTTTCGATTTCGGTGTCAACACAGCCGACGCTGACCTGGAAATGAACGAGTATCCAGCGCAGACATTCACCACTTTCTTGCCACTGGTACAGAACTAATACGGGTACAACACCTCTCAGGAATACTTTCCTACTAACTAAATCAATTGTCTACAAGAGACCTGCTTAACGGCAGGTTTTTTGTTTATCTAAAAATATCGTGTTTTCATCTTGAAGACCTCATTGTGTCCAAACAGAACTCAGGGTTGTTGTCCCCATTTGCCAAATCTTCAAGTGCAAACGGGTCACATTACGGGTTGCCCCATCGATTGCTTGTCCTGTCACAGTCTAAGGTTTGCGTTGTGTCTACACAATTGATTGAGTGGAACTAGAAAGATGTTGGTTGCCGTTTATAACTTCATCCCACGGATGTTGTTTTTTAACGCACTTGCTAAAGAGTATTCAAAGACCATAATAAACCCGCATTTCACACCAGCGTCGATGATAAAAAGTCCCAACATTGATCTGCCAGTCCAAAGTCGGCGTTCCGCGCCTAAGCACCTAGGTTTAAGCATCTAGGTTGACGCACCTGGCAACCCCTCCCTCATGCCCAAAGTGACGACAAGCAGCACCAATGCACCGACAACGATGATTGCGGAAAGAGGTGCGGCGTTGATTTTGGGTAATGTATAGGGCCGCCCGCCGCCTGAGAATTCATATTGCACTTCAATCTTATTTCTTAGGAGGGTATTAAGGCCACCACAACGGGCGCTGACCGGGGCTGATGACCTCAACCTGCTCACCCGTCTCCACATTCAATATCCAAACCGACAGCACGATGTCTGGTCCACGTAGGGGGAAACGGTGATAAAGTAAATAGTGACCATCAGGCGACCATTGGGGTTGACCATGATCAAATTCTGGGGCATTGGTCAGTGGTGCGGTTGCGCCCGTTTCCGCATTCATCAACCACAACTGTTTGGCTTGGCTGGCGCGTTCTCCTTCGCGCTCACGCCGGCGAAAGGCAATTTGTGAGCCATTGGGCGACCATGCAGGTGAGTTGTCTTCGAGGTTGCGCTTTTCGTCATCGGTTGTAGTTCCTAGCGTCTGCACAAATTCTTCGTCGGGCGATGTGGGGTTGATGGTTATCAGATAGCTCCAGAATTGGTCTTCATCCTGCTCCAGACGGCTCACAATCAATTGATCATTGGTGGGATGCCATGCGCCTGTTTCACCCGTCAATGTTTCCACAAAGTGGGTGCGCCCATCCTCCAAGTTGTAGAGGTTGACGCCATCATCATCGGGTTGTAGATAGCTCATCCACTGGCTGCTGGCCGACCACTGTGCGCTAAAGCCTAGCGTTTGGGTATCGACAAATACCTGTGCGGTTTCACCTGTCACCGTATCGAGCAGCCAGAGTCGTGGCGGACTCAGCCCGCCCGTATTGCTGGCATTGGCTGCACTGCGTCGAGTCAATGCCACCAGTCGTCCATCTGGCGACCACTTTGCGCTATTGCACGAGGCTTCGGGACAGGCAAGCAGGTATTGTTGCTCTTGAATGGATGTATCATTCGATGACGTATCGACATCATTAGGACGCGGTAATACCCACAGGTCACTGCTACGGTCGTTGTTGAGAGCGGAATAGACAGCTTGGTTGCTATCAGGCGAAATCGAGAAATCCCACACGCCCTGTTCTGCCTCGGTGAGTTGTTGTGGTTCTGATAATGTGACTGAAGGGAAATCGCTAAGGTTCAGCTCGACTGTATAGAGTTGCTCGCGGAATTGCTCATCCAAGGCAGAGTAAAGAATACGTAGTGGACGGTCGCCTGCCTGTGGTCCCAACGGTATAAACGTTTCGCTGACAGGGGATGGTGTTTGCTCGGCAGTTGGGTCAGTTTCCTCTGGTGAGAGCCAGACGACAACACCGATGATTAAGACGAGGATGACGGCGGCAAGTAAGGCGATACGGTCAAATGATTTCATAAGTATACGTGAAATTTGGGACGCGGATGAACGCGGAAAATAATAATAAATCCGCGTTCATCCGCGCTCGTCCGCTTCCCATAATGCTCTCTTATGGATATAAGTACGGCTGACTAGGCACGTCAATGGTACGTACTGACTCCGCCACCAAAATTGGCAGCGGCATCCCCTGATGTTCGCCCGGTGCAAATGTGCCTGTGATTTCCACCCACTGATTTTGTGTCAGGGCATCGGTGTCAATGTTGTCATCGCCCAAGCGTACACCTAACGCCACTACGCCCGCATCGGCAACACAACAACTGAGCGTATATCGTGCCACCCAGAAATCACCGTCGGTCAGATTGTCGTCAGGATAGACAAACCCCCTGACCTGTGCGGCCTCCCCTTCAACTTCTGCGATGGGGTCAGCAGTACTCTGGAAGGTGCGTAGCCAATCAAGAATGTTTTTGTCAAGGCTCGATTTACTCTGTGCAGCACGAACAGCGGCGGGCATGGCAGAGCGGCTGTTGGCATTGGCCGTTGATGCCCCGATATCGACTTCACGGTTGGCAACGGCAGAGGCATCCAACGGCTCCGGCGGGACAGCCAATCCGAGAATGATGGGTAGTGCAACGATAAGTGCCCCTACCCAAGAAAGACTGTGATTATGGTCATGGTCGTGGTGGTCATGATGATGGCCGTGATGATCGTCGTGAGCATGATCTCCATCTTCATCCGATTCTTTACGCCCCATCTGATAGCTAATCCCTAACACAATTAACCCAAGAATCGCCAACAGTGTCAACCCGGCAAAACGTTGATTGATATAATAAAATAGGGTTCCGTTGGTCAACCGGCTATATAAAAACAGCCCTAGCCCAATAAGCAGCAGGGCTTTGATAAGTACTTGAATACGTTGATTTTGCATGTTAAAACTCCGGTTAGAAGGTTGAAGAGTTGAAAAGTTGAAGGTGTAAATATGACTGTACAGTTCTGCAACTTTTCAACCCTTCAACCCTTCAACCTTTCCATCCCTTCAACTTTTTAACCCATTACATTCCAGAGAATACCAACCAACAGTGATAGCAGGAATGGCAGTAAAATCAGATAGAAAACCACACGTCTTTGGAAAACACCAAGGAACATGAGCGCGCTTTTGATGTCCACCATTGGGCCAAAGGTGAGGAAGGCGATGATGGACCCGGTGGTAAAGGTGCTGGTGAAGGCCAAGGCCAGGAAGGCATCTACAGTTGAACAGACTGACAACACAAAGGCCAACGCCTGCATGGCGAGTACAGAGATCACTGAGCCTTGACCAATGGCAAGCAGTGCTGTCTGTGGGACAACTGTTTGCATAGCAGCGGCCAACATTGAGCCAATGATGAGATAGCGCACCATGTCGATAAAGTCATCGCCAGCCGTGTGCATGGCCGACCATACACGTGGTCCCAACGCTGGTGGGACGTCTGCCTGATCATGGTGATGCTCGTCATGGTTGTGATGCTCGTCATGGTTGTGATGCTCGTCATGGTTATGATGCTCGTCATGGTTATGGTGGTGATGTCCATCGTGGTGATGCTTATGATGATTTGCCTGCGCTGCCTGTTGTGCCTTGAGTACGGGGGCCAACAGCGTTTCATTCGGTTTTGCCCAATGAAAGAGTAGCCCGACAATAAAGGCGATGAGCAAACTAAAGATGACACGTCCCGCCAGCACTGGCCCCCACCCAAAGGCAGCATAGGTGCTGAGAATGACGACAGGGTTGATGACGGGTGCTGATAGCAGAAAAGCGATGCCAATCGAGAGTGGTAGCCCTTTGCCATAAAGTCGCCGTGTGACAGGCACGACGCCGCATTCACAGACAGGGAAGATAAATCCTAAAAGCGAACCAGATAGTGCGGCCATAAACGGATTCTTGGGTAGATAGCGGTCGAGCATGGATTGATTGACAAAAACGGCGATGAAGCCTGAGACTATCGACCCGATGAGCAGGAAGGGGGCGGCTTCAATGAAGATACCCAGAAAAATAGTGACAAATGTCTGGAACCTTTCTTGCAGGAATAGTGTATCCTGCTGGGATGTGACTGTGGCGTTGTATAGCGTGATGGCAGCGATGATGAGAATGGCAGTGGTGAGTAACCAGCGGGTGGATTGGTTTCGTTTGGGTGGGTTTAGAGGTTGCCCAGCGGGTATAGACTCTGTTTCTGAAATATGTTCATGCACAGCCATTTTATGATAATTCCTCAATTTGTTCTGTAGACAACCCCGTTGCCTCTATAATTTGTTCTATTGACAAACCCATTGAGAGAAGATTCCGTGCAGTATTTCGCATTGTGACCTCAGCTTCAGCACGTGCCATTGCAATTCCTTCTGCATGTCCTTCTGCATGTCCTTCCTTTCTTGCAAGAGATCGTGCCCCACGCTCATCTTGAATTTTGATGCCACGATATTCATACTGGTCCAAATCATCACGATTCCACTGAAAACGGTTGGCAATATCGTAAGCGACTTGCAACTCTGGTTCTTGGACATGTGTTGGCACAATATTCAAGTCCTCGGCATGTTTGATAAAAT
>JBCCFC010000810.1:0-6446 GCA_039029935.1 Chloroflexota bacterium | reverse complement strand
TTTCTCTTTACCCAACTCTATTAAAAACACAAACTCTTTATCCCCCCCCCCCCCCACCACCCTACCGTCCACATATCATAGGAATGCGACATGAACACACAAACGGAATCAATGGTGCAAGCCAGCGAGGTCATTAAAACCTATCGAACGGGTAAAATTGAGGTGCAGGCTCTGCGTGGTGTGAGCTTGGATGTGAAGAAAGGTGAGATGGTGGCGGTGATGGGACCGTCGGGGTGTGGCAAAACAACGCTGCTCAACTGTCTCTCTGGGCTGGATGATTTTGATGGCGGCGAAGTGCTGATCGAGGGTGAGTCTCTGCGACGCATGGGCGACCGCCGCCGCACCACCTATCGCGCCCAACGCATGGGCTTTGTCTTCCAGACATATAATCTGCTGCCCGTTCTCTCTGCCGCCGAAAATGTCGAACTGCCACTGCTGGTCAGTGGAACCAGAGCTGGCGTGGCGCGCCGTAGGTCGATAGAGGCACTTGAAAAGGTCGGGCTGGGCGACCGTACACATCACAAGCCCGCCGAGCTTTCGGGTGGTCAACGCCAACGAGTCACTATCGCTCGTGCCTTGGTCAACGACCCCGCCATCATCTGGGCCGATGAACCCACAGGCAATCTCGACAGCAAGACCTCTGCTGACATCCTTTCCATGATGCGTGAACTCAACCAAGTGTCGAAACAGACCTTTATCATCGTCACCCACACACCCGAAATCGGGGACCTATGCGACCGCATCATCCGCATGAATGACGGTGAGATTGTTGAGGAGGTCGTGAATGATTTGACGGCAGGTGATGAGCTGGATGATATGGCAGATGATGTGTCTATTGACAATGAAATGTATATGCCGAAAGAGTGAAGAGTTGATAGTTGATAGTTGATAACTTGACTTTTCAACTCTTCAACCTTTCAACTCTTCGACAAGGAGTTTTCAATCATGTTATTAGATACTATTCTACGATCCATCGCCACCTATCTAGCGATTGCCGTCGGCATCGTTCTGCTCTTTATGCTGTTGGTGTCGCTCTGGAACCGCATCATCGCCAAGATGGGGTTACGCAATATCCCGCGTCGTCCAGCACAATCGGCGTTGATTGTGTTGGGGCTGACGTTGAGTACCATCATTGTGGTCAGTTCGCTGGCGATTGGCGACACACTCTCCTATTCGGTGGAGCGACAGGCTGTTGAGGTTTATGGGCAAATTGATGAGGTCCTATCACCACCGATCTTAGGGACATTGGCCGGGCTGGGGATTCAGCTTTCAGACTTTGATGATGGCCCCCCTGGGGCTGGCAATCAACTGAGTGAAGACCAAGCCGCACTGCTGGAAGGGGGATTGACAACCGTCTTTGCGCTGCTCGAAGACGGGCTACCCGGCATCAGCGAGGACCGTTATCGCGAACTCCAACAGTCCATCGAACAGGAACCGCTGATTGATGGTGTTGCACCGTCCATTCTCTTCCCCATCATCATTCGCAACCGCAC
The DNA here is from genome assembly GCA_039029935.1 of Chloroflexota bacterium. Classification (GTDB taxonomy): domain Bacteria; phylum Chloroflexota; class Anaerolineae; order Caldilineales; family Caldilineaceae. Next base: position 4,953 of record JBCCFC010000810.1, on the reverse strand, counting down.
CACCGGACAGGGTGAACCCTTTGGCTTCATCTTTGGCATCAACGATGAATACCCTGCGCAGTTTGATATGCAAACGACCGATGGCTCACCTGTGAACATTGATGATTTGAAACCAGGGATTGGCAACATCTTTGAGATGGCAGGTGTGGTTGTGGCGGTCGCCAATGAGTCTGCCCAAGGGTTGGCGACACAACTGGGGTTTGAAGAGTTCAGCATCAGCGATCTGATCCTGACGATTGCTGCCGCTGGCACTGCGCTTGATGCACCGCTGGGCGGCGTCGCAGATGCCGAGCCGTCTCCAGTTGAACCAGCTAATCGACCTCGTGCCCCAGACGCTAGTGAAGAGGCTGAAACTGAGGAAGATGTTGACGAAACACCGACAGTCGAGCCTGAGCCTAGTGGTGAAGAATCTGATACACCAGATGCGACCGCTACATCTGTCGATGATGCGGAAGATACAGCATCTGAAACGCCTACTGAGTCGCCAACTGCTCAACCGACAGAAGTGCCAGAAACAGAGGATGACACCGCTGATCCCGCACCCAGTAACCCCGCACTTGACAATACGCTGGACCAGCTCGGTTTGGGTGGATTTGACGCCAATTCGCTGGATGCAGAACAGCTACTGGCGCAGCTTGGCAGCATCCTTGGTGTAGACACGGCGGGTGCATTGGCCTTCCTTGAAGAGAATTTTGGCATCACCACTGAATCATTGGGGTTGGATGCATTGGTGACAAACACCGCAGAATCAACCACCAACTTTGCCACAGACATCATCAGCACCACTGCTGCCTCTGTGACAGGGGCCATCAATCTCAACACCTTGGGTGAAGACATTGACACGTTCTTGGGACAGGCGGGGCTAGAACTGCGTCGTGGCGAAGTCTATCTGAGCCAAGTCGGAGCGGCGCGACTCAACGCCAAACGAGGCGATCTGCTCGACATCTACTTGGGGCCAATTCCACTGCCCTATCGTGTGGCAGGCATTGTCGATGAGGCAGGCCCCGCAGCAGCACTGGTTCCTGTTGTGGTTATGAACTTGGATGAAGCACAGCGACTGCTCTTTATGGAAGACCGCATCAACAGTGTCCTTGTCTCCAACCAAGGTGATGAACTGGAAGGCATGGCGCTCACCGCTGAGGTCAGCGAGCGACTGCGCATTTTATCGCTCAATGATGATGCCATTGACAATTTGATGGCTGTGTTGCGAGAGCCAACGGTGAGCCGTGCGGTGCATCGAGCGATTGACAATTATGTCGAGGATGACTTCTTTGCGCCCACACAGGAAGAGACTACAGCAGAGGACACCGGGCAGGATGATGCCGCAGCACAGGCTGAGACCGATACGGGTACAGGTGCAGATACAGGCACAGGGAATGCGGTCCTTGATAACTTATTAGAATCTTTCCGCACGACCGTTGGTGATACGCTGGGGTTAAGCACCGTGTCGCGTGACCTCCAAGCATTGGCAACGGCGATAGATGCCGAAGAGATGACGCCAGCGTTGGCAGAAGACTTGCGTCGCTCCTTGTCAAACCGCACCATACAGATTTTTCTTTCCACGCTCGAACGACTCCCCAGCGCACAGCAAGATGAGGTCAACACCGCCGTCAGTCAGTTGACCGAACTGGAATTGCTCGACCCGCTTAACAAGCAGACAGTCGTCACCATCGCAGGCGTGGGGGGCACAGCCTTTAGCTCGGCCTTCTCGCTCTTTGGCTTCTTCTCCATCCTCGCCGCCATCCTGCTCATCTTCATGATTTTTGTGATGCTGGCAGCAGAGCGACGCAGCGAAATGGGCATGGCACGGGCGGTGGGTATGCAACGGCGTCAACTGGTGCAGATGTTTGTCACCGAGGGGCTGGTCTATGATCTCTTGGCCGCACTCGTGGGCGTGGGATTGGGCATTCTCATCTCCTATGCAATGGTCGGCTTTATCGGCAGACTCTTTACCGATGTCGCTGGCAGCTTTAGCAACCAGATCGAGTTGGACAGCATCTTCCGCATCCGCTTTAATGTCCTGCCAACCTCGATGATCATCGCCTACTGTCTTGGCGTCATCTTTACCTTCGTTGTCGTCGTCTTTGCCTCCTACCGTGTCAGCCGTCTCAATATCGTCGCTGCCATCCGTGATTTGCCAGAGAGCAACTTCACCAGACGCACGACCATTGTTGGTCAAGCCCTACGCTTTATCGCTGGACCTGCCCTAATTGGCGGTGGCATCTATATCATGACGCTGGGGGAAACGCTGGAGATTACGCAGACACAGCTTGCCGCCACCATGATTGTAGTTGGTGTGGCCTTCCTGTTGGGCTGGATTCTACAGTGGCGAGAGACACGGGAAGCCGTGCGTCAACGCGCCGTTTACTCTGTGATTGGTATTGGCCTGTTGGCACTGTGGGCCTTGCCTTGGAGCCGCTTAATCGGTGGCGCAGGCACAATCTTTGAACAGAATCCAGCGACCGTGCTGCTATCGTTTGCACTCACCGCCCCACTGATCATTCTCGGTGCCATCCTTACGATTGTCTATAATGCTGATGTGCTTGTCTGGCCCATCAACTTTGTGTTGGGGGGCATCGGTTCACTCACACCCGTCCTGCGCACAGCCATCGCCTATCCGCTTAACAACCGTTTCCGCACGGGTATGGCGATGCTGCTCTTTGCCATGATCATCAGCACCGTTGTCATCATGGCAATCGTGATTCAGGCAACCCAACTTTCGACGCAGCCCGATACCGAGCGCAATGCGGGCTATGAGATTCAGGTCAACAAAACGCTGCTCAGTTTCTTCTACTCGATCAACGATTTGAAGGGCGAGATTGCACGGCTGGATGATTTCCCACAGGCTGATGTTGCCAGCGTCGCCCACATCACCGAACTGGAGCTTCAAGCCAAACTCAATGATGAGCCGACCACCTATAACACGAGCATCACGGGCATCAACAGCGACTATGCGCTCCAGTCCAGCCAAATCTATGGTCTTCAGATGCGTTCCGAGGGTTATGAGAGTGATGAGGCGGCATGGCAGGCAGTGGCGGAACGCGATGACGTCGTAATCATTAGCCCTGATCTGATCCGTGACCCCAACCCGGAGAATCAGTTTGACTTTGACGATGATGACGACTTTGATGGTGAACGGCGTAGACGTTTCCGCAGACTGCGTATTGAGATGGCGTTACCCGAAGATGACGAAGTTGGTATACTTCCAGACATCACCTTGACGCTGCAAAACACAACCAATGATGGCGTCGATGTCGAAAAAGTCGTCAAAGTGATCGGCATCTTGAAGACCGATGCGACATTGGCCGATGGCAACATCCAAGTCAACGACAGTGTGATTGAGACGTTGACCGGACAGCCTGTGGTGACAGGTGCATTCTATGTTAAGACCGCTGAGGGGGCGGATGTGCGCTTTGTTGCCAATGAAATCGAGCGTGCCTTTGTCAGTTCCGGTCTTGATACCAGCATTATGGCCGAAGCCTTTGCCGCTGGACAGGCCGTCACACGCGGCATCCTCCAACTCTTCCAGGGCTTTATGGCACTCGGTCTACTCGTGGGTATCGCCGCCTTGGGTGTGATCAGCAGCCGTACCGTTGTCGAGCGTCGGCAACAGGTCGGGATGCTCCGTGCCATCGGCTACCAGCCCAACATGGTGGCCCTCTCCTTTGTCCTAGAGGCCAGTTTCATCGCCCTCTGTGGCATCATCATCGGCACGTTGACAGGCATCACGTTGGGGCAAAACATCGTCGGTGAATTCTTCGCCGCCATCGCCGACACAACCGTACCCACGCCTTGGCAGCAGATTGGTGTGATTGTGGGGTTGGCGTATCTGGCATCGCTGTTGACGACAGTGTTGCCTGCATATCAGGCGTCACGGATTTATCCGGCGGAGGCGTTGCGATATGATTAAGAAAGGTTGAAAGGTTGAAGGGTTGAAGGGTTGAAGGGTTTAGCAGGCTAATTGGGTGTTGAACTCATTTTGTGTATCAGAACCTACGCCTGTAACCCTTACTATTTCGCAAATCTGTGACCGCTGCTATAATGAGTACACATGTGTGGCTATTCATACATGTGTACTCATGTTCAAAATAGGTGGACTATGAAAAAAGATAAATATACCTTTCGTGACTGTAGCGCGGCACTGATGGACGATGTATTTTTACTGCGAAAAACGTTCACGAGTCAGGTGCTGGATCATTGGCTACAGATGACGCCACCGCTTTCGGATGAAGAAAAAATCGTTCTGAGAAATTTTCAAGACCTGTTGATCCTCAACAGTGATGCGTGGATTGAACAGGAACTGGCACTCAACTTCATCGGCCCGGTCTTCGGGCTGGCACGTTTTACCGAGCCATACCGCTTTAACTTTTTTGCCGAACGTCATATCGGTACAACAGTCCCCAGTGTACATGGTGATGTTGAACTGGGCGGTGAACCCAATGGCATTATCGCCACCGGATATCGAACACCGCAAACGCCCCTGTTTGCCTTTTCCGAGTTCAAAAAGTCGCTCGAATCCAAAGGCGATCCCATTGGACAAACATTGGCAGCAATGCTGGTGGGTCAGGTACTCAACCAAGAATCAATCCCCGTCTATGGATGCTATATCGTTGGGCATGACTGGCACTTTATGGTCCTTGAAGGAAAAAATTATACGATTAGCCACGATTTTTCCGCTGTTACGAATGAACTTTTTGATATTTTCCGCCTGTTGAAGGCGCTAAAGCTGATTATTATGAAGATGACTGCATAGCGCGTAAGTCATCCGACGTAGCGGCGGTTTGACGGAGAATCCATCAATCATCTCAGTCAAACCCGACACACCGCCGATGTAGTCGCCGCCCATTCATGATAAACTGTAGATGGATTGGGTAATGGGTTTTCAATGGTTTTCTCCTTGTGTGGTATAAAAAGAGGGGCGATATCAGAATATTCTGATATCGCCCCTCTTTT
>JBCCFC010000809.1:0-6456 GCA_039029935.1 Chloroflexota bacterium | reverse complement strand
TATATCATAATCAACCACCTCTCCTTGGTGAATTGCGACAAACTGATTGGGATACTGTTGTTGTAGCTGCGCTTGATGATCACGGAAAAACGTTTCTTCCTTTAACATCAATGCCTCATCAGGCGAGCGATGCAGTTTGATATAATTACGCAAACCCGCAGATTGTTCTCCATTCGCAGGTTCCGCTGCTAAACCATTCTGCTTATGGGTTTTATCAGAATAACGATTGTGAATTGTTTCTGTCTCAGAGTTAGACACGGATGTTTTTCTTTTCGCAAATGGCAAATCGCGCGATTGCGCCACTTGCTGATAAAATAATTCGATTGCCTCGGAGGGCGTCATGCCAAACGCCTGAAAAATATCTTCAGCACTCTGCTTTAGTTCTCGATCCATATGTGCAGAAACTGAGCTTACTATGCTCATACACAACTCCTCATGATTACATAACAAATAATTTAATCGCCAGAATAAGCATTATTGTCTCACAAGTATAGTTAGTGCGTCAGTAATCAGTATTCAGCTACAACGATATCGATTACTGACACACCGACACACCGACATACCTATCACCCGCCCGTTATCTGCACCGTCTTCAATCCCTTCGCTGCCTCATAAAAGGCCAAACACGCGGCCAGATTCGCCCGCGCATCACTGGGCTGGGCAATCGGCTGTGCTTCACCGCGCAATACCTGCAACATGTGTGTGGTCATCTCTCCCTGTCCGCCTTCAATCTCAAGCGTTTGCCAGCCAAGAATGGGATCAGCGTACTCCATACGACGCACATTGCTTACCGTCTGGATGTTGGGTAGGCTCCCTTTCATGATAGTGTCAGAGTGTAGTTGACCTTCTGTACCAACCAATTGAAAGCCCATCGTCAGGCCAGAGAACTCGGCAGTCCATGTCACCTCGACGGTGGCAACGGCGCCATTTTGGAAGACAAAAGTTGCCACGCCAAAATCTTCCAATGCTTCATCAGGGTGCTTGAGATTGCCGATTTCGCCGCTGACACGCACAACTTCGGAGCCATAAAGCCAGCGCAGGACATCAATGTAGTAGATGGCATGGTCGAGCCAGCCGCCACCAGGAACTTTCTCCGGATCAAGCCACCACGTGCGGGCGCGTACAAAGGGGATGCCAAACCAAGCGATGTCGGGCATGGCTGAACGCAACAGACAGAAGGCATTGACGGGTCGCCCCATCTTGCCACCCGCCATGAATTCCTTGGCCTGCTGATAGAGTGGACCCAGCCGCCATGTGGCGTCGAATGACATAAAGGTGATGCCCGCCTTTTCAACCGCAGCCAGAATTTTATCGGCTTCCTCAAGATTCATGGCAAAAGGTTTGACGCTAAGGACATGGATGCCCTTTTCAGCGGCGGCAATCACCAACTCGGCATTGCGATTGGTGGGGCAAGCCGTGATGAGCAGGTCAATGTCTTCGTTGAGGACCGCTGCATAGTCCGTCGTCCATTTGGCCTGCAACTGTGCCGCTGTCTGTTTGGCACGGTCACGGTCACGATGCGCAATGATGACCAACTCGGCCTGTGGGTCCTTGGCAATTTCACCAACCGCCGCCAGCCCTGCAAAAAAGTGGTCCAATCCGGCAATGCCTACACGAATCTTCTTTGAATTTGCCATTATGCTATGCCCCTTTCTCTTGTGTTGTAGATACATCTATGGTTGATTGCTTGGCAGGTTTGGCTGCTGATTTTACAGGTGGTTTGGCTGGTGGTTTAGCCGCGGGCTTATTGGCAGGCTTTTTCACAGGTTGTTTTTTCACAGGTTGCTTTTTCACGGGTTCACCAAACGTTGTCGTCAGGTCAATGGCCGCGCCTGTACGTGCCGACTCAATCGCTTTGAGCATAATCTCTAACACATGGGTGGCATGTTCACCCGACACAACGGGAGCACGCCCTTCATCAATGGCCGCAGCCAAATCTTCCACGATGATGGCACGCGCCAACTGTTGTACACGCGCTTCACCTGCCATCACTTCGTCCGCATTGGGTGTCTCCCAAATCGGTGGCTCGGTCTGATCGACCAAGCTCAATACCTCATAGAGCGGTTCCCCCGGAGCCATCATGGGGTTGTTGATGTTGACTGTGCCACGACGCCCATAAATTTCCAGGCTTGGTCCCTTGGCGGCGATAACATTGAACGTGCCATCAACGACGGCAAAGGCCGAACTGCCAAAATCCAACATGAGCAGCGTATTGTCATCGACCTCGACCTTGATGTGTTGCCCACGCAATGGACCACCCGCCACTTCCCGCTCGGCCTCGGTGATGCCAGAGAACGCAACCACACGCTTGGCGGGTCCCAGAATGCCTGTAATTTGGGTGATGCCATAAACGCCCATGTCGAGCAGTGGTCCTGACCCTTCTTTGTAGAACCAAGTCGGGTCGGTCGGCCAAAAGGGGAAGCTGGCGGGTCCACCATGAGATGAACGCACACGGGCAAAACAGACCTGACCGATGGCTCCACTTTGCACGGACTGACGCACCTGCTGGATGTGTGGATGGAGCATATCCGGCGGTGCGCAGGCCACTTTGAGTTTACGCTTTTTGGCCTCGGCCAGAATTGACTGCGCCTCCGCCAACGTTGCGGCGATGGGCTTTTCTGTCACCACATGGCATCCTGCACGCAGAATTTTGAGGTTGACCTCGCCATGCACGGGAATGGGTGTGAGGTTAATCACAATATCCAATTCGGCCTTTGCCAGCATCTCGTCGATGTCCGTGAACGCAGCCGTGGCCCCATAATCATCCACCACCTTCTGCGCTCGTGCCAGCACACCATCACAGGCGGCGGCGATTTCAAATTTATCTGATAACTGGGCAAGACCGGGCAGATAGCCCTGACCACTAAAGGCGATGGTCCCGCACCCAGCGATGCCGATTTTTCGTTTTGTCATTTGTATTCCTTTTCTGTATGGTTGAATCTGTATGGTTGAATCTGTATGGTTGAATTAAAGTATCGTCATACTCGTCACAAAGTCGCGATCATAGGCAACGCCAAGACCAGGACCTGTGGGAACACGCACCTGCCCATCGACGACCGCAAAGTCTGGTGTATACCATGTATTGGGTGGATCCGCAACCGCACGATATTCTTGATAGGGACCCAAGTTTGGCACAATCGAGGCAAAGTGAAATACTGCTGCACACTCTGGGCTATTCTTGGGACAATGGGGCATCACGGGCATGTTCACAGCCGCCGCCATCTGTGCCACCTGTAAACAACGCAGAATGCCACCACAATAATAGATGTCGGGCTGGATCACATCTACACCACGCGCCGTGATCATCCATTCAAACAGATGCATATTGGTGTCCTGCTCACCACCGCTGACAGGCATATCGAGTGCGTCCGCCACGCGCTTGGTGTCAAAAAAGTCCGTGAAGGGACAGGGTTCCTCATAAAGGTCAATGGCGTAGTCTTCGAGAAAGTGACCAACTTCGATGGCATATTCAGCATCATAGGAGCCATTCGCATCGACATAAATTGCAACCTCATCGCCAAATGTGCGACGTGCCAACGGGATGATTGCCTCTGTACGCCCCGGATGTGCGTCCTTATTGTGGTTCATGCGGCCACCGATTTTGAACTTTACCGCCGTTGCGCCGACCTCAGCCACTCGTGGAGCCAGCCAGCCAATTTCCTCCTCGGCGGTGGTATCACGTCGAAGACTCGACATGTAGACTGGAACCTCGGTGCGGATAATCTCCCCCAGCAATGCACCCACAGGCTGATTCGCCACCTTGCCCAGCAGGTCCAGCAGCGCCGACTCCAGATGACCAATACAGTTCCAAAAAGCCAACCCAGCCAGCTTGTAATTACTTCCACCACGATAAGCATCGTGAATCAACGTATTGAGCAGGCGCGCATCCTTGCCCACAAAATAGGGGGTAATTAATTCCTGTAGGATTGGTAGCAGATAGGCCAACCGCGCATTGCAATAGGCAAAGCCCTCGACACCATCCACAGACCGCACCCGTAACAGCATATGCTTATCTTTGCGCAAAACATCCACGCTTTGAATGATGGCGGCATCCATCCCCGACAAGGTAAAGCACTGTGTATCATTCGATTTATCTATACCCATTTGAAATTTCCTCCCTGATGTCGTCCTGCTCCCAACCATTAACAATTCAGCAATTCACAAATTTAACAATTCACAAATTTATCATTGACTCTGCTGCAAAAAGGGCAAAATCGCCCAAAAGTCCGACTTCTCACCAGTGGTAAAAATCAGCAAATTCTACAGAAGTCGGACTTTTTTCGCCAGAGTCATCATTGGTCTTCATTTAAGTATGAGCGACTAGCATATTATGCGGTCTCTCCACCCTCAACCATAAAAAAACTTTCAGCACTTCAGCATTTCAGCACACTGAACTAACAAGCTGACAAGCTGACAAGCTGACAAGCTGACAAGCTGACAAGCTGACAAGCTGACAAGCTGACAAGCTGACAAGCTGACAAGCTGATTTTATACTTTCCTATACAACAAAAAAATGTCAAGCAATTATACACCAGCGGTGCAATGCCAAAGAAGTTTTATAGTCAACATTTATAAATGTATGAAATGTATTAGGCTAATTCACAGAAAGAATGCCACAGTTACAATGAGTTAATCTGAAAAATTAACTCATTAGTAACCTGAATTATGATTGTGTGATAGAATGTTGTAGTGTACTTGGTATGCTATCAGAATACATTCTGTGGTGTAGGTGTGAAGGTTTATCAAATAAGGAACGATACTATGCAAATCATTCTCTGTGACCTACGAGAAGATATCGTTGAGGCGTGGCAACTCGCCTTTTACGATCAGGCGAAATATCCTAACATTGACATCTATCACGGCTCCATTTTTAATGTCGATTGCGATGCGCTTGTCAGCCCCGCCAATAGCTATGGGTTTATGGATGGCGGCATTGACATGGCAATCAGCCGGCATTTTGGTTGGCATGTGCAGGACCGTGTGCAAGAGGCTATCCGGACCAGACATCATGGTGAGCTACTGGTTGGCGCGGCGGATATTGTCGCCACTGATGACGCCTACATTCCCTATGTCATCTCAGCACCGACCATGCGTGTGCCGATGCTCCTTGGCAAGGAGAGTGTGGCTCCTTATCTAGCCACGCGAGCCGTGTTGTTGTTGATGAAGCATGGCACGATACCGGGGACAACAACGCCTATCAGCGATGTTGTACATCAGGTGGCTTTCCCAGGCATGGGGACAGGTGTGGGGATGTTTCCACCCAAGTATTGTGCCAAGCAGATGAAGAAAGCTGTGGATGATGTGGTCTTGGAAAAGTTTAAATTTCCCAGTTCATGGTTAGATGCGTCAGCGCAAGACCAACTACTTTATGGCGATAGCTATCGTTACATCAAATATTAACAGAGAGCAGATATCATCATAACCAATATGATCATGCACAAAGAAAAAGGCTGGTATGCTATTGATACCAGCCCTGTTGATAGCGTTACGCAGCAAACAAAATGCGACCGCAACTTGTGCAATAGACAGTTTCAGAGGTTCCACTATTGACACGTTGCAACACACCTGTAGGCACTTGCACATTACACGTTCCACAACTCTCATTTTCAATGGTCGTGATGGCAATGCCAGCTTTGCGTTGGCGTAAATGCTCATAGGTACCTAACTCGTCTTCGGGTATATCTTCAACAAACTTTTGGCGTTTTTGTTTCAGAATCATAAAGTTGCGCTTGAGCTTGTTCTCTTCATCTTTCATCTTGGCACTCTTTGCCGCCAATTCAGCCTCAAGTGTTGCCAACCTCTCTTTATCCGCTTTCAGGGCGTTTGTGATGTTTTCAACCGCAAAAATTGCTTCAACACTACGCTCTTCGAGCATATCTTTTTGCCTTGTCAGGGCGTCAACGCTTTCTTGGAGCGTCTCCAACTCCTTGGGGTTGCTGATCTCACCGCTCATCATTTGTTTCTCGGTCTCTTGAATGCGCGCAGCAACGGACTGCGATTCTAATTCAGAGTCTTTTTGGATGACTTGTTGCTGGCTCAACGCCTCCTCTGTCTCTGCAATTTTTAGACGAATCTGTTTGAGTGTATCAGGCTCGCCCATCATTTTTTGAATTTGAACAAGCCGCCGTCGCACCTTTAGCCACATTGTGTCGATCTTCTGTAATTCATAGAGTTTCTGAACCATTAGCAACATTGCTCCTGTTTATATGTTTATCCGTTGACCAAATCAACCGACGGCTCATCAAAACGCGTTGTGTGTACTATGTATGTCATGGTGCAGGACAAGCCGTTGACGGCGAGGCGCATAGTCATGACTGGATGAGCAAACCGTATTTCTATGATTATAGCACCCTAAAACGCAGTACCAAAACGATTTGTACTGAGTTTTGCTATCGAGATATAGTTTTTGCTGTTTATCTGCCATTTTTCGATTACAAATTTGTGTGTATAATAAGT
>JBCCFC010000808.1:0-6457 GCA_039029935.1 Chloroflexota bacterium | reverse complement strand
TAGATTCTTTGTTGTGCCCAGTCATGCATATGCTCAAAGAGTGGCCGCAAAACCTCGGCACTTGTACAAGGATTGTTTGCGGTTTCTGGGGCCGCATCCAAATCGTCGATGAGTATATAGATCGATTCATGGCGTAGCTCAACCAGTAAGATGTGAATTAATTGCTGCCAAAAGTGAAAAATCTGCTGATCGTGATTTGCTTCCATTGCTGTTGTTGCTGTGTTTGTTTCTGCACTTGTTTCTGACAACAGTTGGCGTAGTGCAAGCAGTTCACGCTCCGCAGGTGGCTCTGGCAAGTTGAGCTTAATATTTAGGCTTGTCTTTAGGTTCTCAAATCCATTCTCTGTCCCCAAAAAGGCCAAAAAGCCTTCCAACATGCCGGGCAGACCATAACGCAATAGCCTAATGATGGATTGTCGCGCGGACAGTGTGAGACGCTCAAACCAGTGTGGTCGATAGGCTAGGCTAATCAACAACTGTGCGCAGGCAATACAGATTAAGGCATGAACATGGTCTTCAAAAGAAGGTTTGGCATGTCCCCATCGTGAAAAAGGTACAGAATACATAATTGGAAACGGTCTATTGTTCGCCTCCTGACCGATATAACAGTTAAGTGCGGCACGCACCCGTAACGCTGTTTTACCACCACCTGTCGGTGCAAAAACCAAGGATGGTTTTGGTTGCCAAGCAGTATAGAAGGCATCATGGTGGATCAAGTAATGACCCAAGTTTGGATCATCAGCCGCATTTAATGCCAAAAAAGGATTGAAATTGAGTCCTATTAACTGTAGCCATTGTGCAGAATCATATCTCAATGGCACAGGAAAGGATGGTCCGATTTGTTTCATCTTACTTTCCATTTCGCTGTAGGAACAACACCTCACTCGACCTTTGAAAATTTGCCATCTTTGCAAAAATATGCATTCATCGCTGAAACGTTGAATTTCTACATAAGAAAGTATCATAGTCTTGGGTCAAAGTCATTGCTCCATGGGATTACAATAAATGATATATGTTTACTAGCAGATTTCCCTGACGAGAAATTTACAGAAAACTAACATGAACCTCACCACCTTACAATGAGTTGCTATTTGTCGCGCATTTTGCTATACACTTCGCTAAAATATTAAGCCAAACTACTGACTGTTCTTACCAACGGGTTGTGAGGCTGTACCCACGACCCCGCTTGTTTAGAATCAAGGTATGTTTCTTGGGGTCTGGCTCAATCTCCTGACGCAGCCGCCAGATGGCTGTATCAATTGTTGCCTCGTATTGTTGTTTAACCGTATAATAATCATCATCTTGAACATTTGGTATACGATAGCCACCTGTATATGCGATATAATATAACTCGTCTTTGGGTACATATTGTCCCGGTCGCTCATGTAAATAGCGCAGAAGTGAGAATGTTGTCTCTGGGATATGCGAAATGGGTAGTTGGCGTCCCCCGATCCAGATGGTGTGCTGTGCTTCATCAATCGTAAGGCGAGGAGGGTGTTCGCGGCGCAGTTTGAACCATGTCTTTTCATCGATAGGTGTCTTTAAATTGTTGTCTAAAAAATACCGAAGAAGCGGGTGTGTTTGGTCAAGCCATTCACGCGGCACATGCTCGCCAACGCGCGCAAGCCACGGAAGTAATTTTTTGGAATCACACAAATCAGAGAGTGTAAAGGACGGTTGTTGAAGAACGAAACGTAGACGGTATTCGACCATTGCTTGCAATTCGGCCTGTGTCCACGAAAGCCGGAATGCATCGACACGTCTTCGTTGAATCCCTGCGGTTGCACTCAATTTGGATTCAAGCCGTCTCGGTGTAAACAGCTTGAAGGCAAATTCTGACCGTTCAAAAAGTGGTAAAGTATTGAGTAAGGCACTGAGTTTTTCCAAAAGCTCAGATTCATCAATATGCGCCCAACGCTCAATATCATCTGCCATCACCCAGACTCCCTCTAACTTTAAATCCTGTGTTGCCAATAACAGTTGTTGGCGCACCAGTTCTGGTGAGGCATCTGCATCCAGAATGGGTTTGGGTGACTGCGCGAGTAGGTCTTTGAGAACGGCGATACCGGGTACTTGTGAATAAAATAACTCTCCAAGCCGCGCTTCGGGCGCACTGCTCAGAAGATGTGTGTGAATAAACCAAATGATGCGGTCTTTGGCAAAGCTGGGCGCGTGGATAAACCGTTGTGGATAGTGCGCAATATGGGTTGCCAATGCCGCTGCACAAAGGTCAAAGATATGCATCAGTTGTTGTTTGCTATCACGAATGTCAGGAATTGCGTCAGCGTCGGCTGGATTCAACTGCCAATCGACAAAGAGTCGCTTGGGTGTGCCATCGGGATGATAACATTGTTGGCGTAGCTGTTGATAGAGCGCGGTCTTGCCCGAACCAATCGCCCCAAAGACGATGATGGAACGATTGCTGCACAGATGCGCTAGGTTTCTCGGTGGGACAAAGCATTGTGACAACCATGCTGTCTCTTCCTCAGCGCGTAATAGCTCGAACGCACTGGTTTGGTTGACTGTATTTAATGGATTGACTGGATTATTTAAGGCTATCATGATGGATATTCCTCATGTATGATCCGCTCTAGGTCTTCCAGACCCAGTTTGGTCTGTTTGGCAGCCATGCATTCGACAATGCGACGAAACGCAGCCAGCAGTGGCCCGGGCTGCGCCTGAGTCCGCTCGATCATGAATGCAATCACCGCCTCAATTTTATCGACATCCGTCATGTCGATAAATCCGCTTTGTGTATAGATATCATTCAGGTCAAAATAATTGGGCATCAATAGACCATCATCACCCATCTCTAATGACATCACCCCATTCAACTCTTGATTGAAGAGCAACGATGTGATGGTGCCTGTCTTGCCTGCGATGGGCGCCGTATGCCAATAGAGCATATCGGCCAGATGTCGATCTGTCCAGATGAGTTTGTGTATGGTTGGGAATAGTGGTTGGTCTTCTTCTGTAGTAACGGTCTTATAAATCGTGTCATCAATGAAGATTTTTACATAGATACCACATTCTACCAGACACACAACAGATGAACGTAATTGAACCCACCACTGTCTCAATTGGTCGGGTGAAATCGTATCTTTATGTCCTTGGAATGTTTGGATGTCCAATAAAAGCGTTGTCTGCTCAAATCCCTCGGGTTTGGCAATGCGAAAAAGCCGTATCAAGTCTGTTGACGACAGGTTGGCGGACATGGGGAGATCGCTGTTGATTTGCTCAATGGTATTTAACAATTCAGCAGCCTTCTCAGATGGGACTAGACCAGCGTCATAGAAGGCCAGAGCAATATGTTTAGAATTATCTTCTTTTTGAATATAACGCTTGAGTAGTTGCACTATCGCGATTTGGGTGCGCCATTCAAGTGAGAAGAACGCGTTGGGTTTGATGGCATAATATCCGACCAAGGTTGTGGTCAAAACATCGCCCACCTTTTGTAGGAAGATTGCCTCGTGTGCAGATTGTCCATCCACTGTATCATTATCGGTGATGGAATCTTCATAGACATAAGGCCAGTAGAGGGGGAAGGCAAACTCCATAGAAGTGGAGTTTATCAGACTATGATTGATAATATAGTGACGGGCAATCAGAAACGCAGTTGCTGTTTTTCCTGAGCCTTTGGGACCGATGATGAAACAATTATTAATCTGTTGCAGGTTATGCCAGTCAGGCGGTCTCACATCCACTTGAACACGCCCCCACATGGTGTCATACTCGACTTTTGGACTTGGGAAAGGATTTGTGTGTAACACAAAATTTCGACAACGCCGGAGTTGCTCATTGAGTCGTTGCTCGTCAAGCTGATACTGCCCTTGGTGGAATAACATATGACGCCATGAATGCAGAATAGCAAGCCAAAGCTCATCATTCAATTCTTGAATATACTTATCCAATATTCTGAATCTTATGTGATCGAATGTGTGGATATCCATCAATAAATCGCGAAATCTGTTCTCCGTATCTTTGTCAAATTTGCTTTGATATATCACCCAATCAAGTGTATTTTCTAATTCATATGTATCAAAGGCTGCAATTTTTTGAAGTGCCTGATTATAATTGACAGATTCTGTTAAAATGGTGTCGATAAGGTAAAACGTTCTAATGTAGGGTGTAGTCATGGTTCGCTCTGCCCAGATTGTTTCCAAATATCGGCCAATTTCTTCGTCTTGCCAAATAGATTGCGGCGCATCGGGCGACGTCTTTTTATGTAGTGAGCGATAATGCTCAATGTCTTGCAAGGTTTTCATCAATGGCAGCGTATCAATCTCTGTCTTTGCCTGTTCAGTTTCACGTTGTTGCTGTGTCATCTCTTGTTTGATTTGAAGTTCCCGCTGCGCTTTCTCTTCTTTCCGTTGTGTTTCTTCCGCTGCTCGCTCCTGTTCTAGATTTCGCTGTCTTGTCCATAGCTGTACGCTTAACGCTACAATAATACCAAAAATAGCAGTTAAAATCTCTCCAAGATTTTCTTCCAACAACGATGCAATGATTTTACGCCCCAGTTGTCCTCGTGTTTCATGGGGGAGATCAACAGAAACCGACTGGCTGATAGATGTCCCCGATATGCTTGCTGTTAGTATAACGGATGCGGGTGCAATACCAGTGGGGTATTCACGATATGCATACAAGTTCAACCCTTCCCCTGTAAAGGCGGCTTGGGTCATAGCCAATGGCAGCGGCAGTGGATTGTTCTGCGCATCATATAACGCAATGCGTTCTGTGGTCACCTGAACGTGCAGTGGATGCTGTTGACTTAGCGTAATGGCTGTTGTCATTGAGGGAGCCGCATGAACCGCTGTCATCGTGTTTGATGTTGTGATTGGATGGGTTGCTGAGATAGGGTGACTATGACTAGCTGGTTGTGTTGTCGAGGGGTTTGTGCCTGTCACGACTTGTTGCACACATCCCTCTACCCCGCGCGCCAACTGTAGATGCAGAACCTGCGGTGTTTCTTGCAGCAATAGCGTTTCGGGGTATACAAGTTGAAGTTGATGTTGCGCTTGGTCATACATACAGAGTGTCGCAGTCTCCGTTTGCTTGGCTGTGAGTAAACGCGATTCATGCCCCATGCGCGATACTAAAATGATGGTAAAGAGAATAAACAGAGATACAATAAGTAGAGGGATAATGATAAAGAGCATCCGATCCCAGATGCTCATTTCTTTCTTTTTTTCGAGAACTGTCACAGACGTATCCGTTCTAATTTTACAAGTTGTGTTTCCTGCAAATGATGAATTTTGACATAAGCGTACTGAATGAATCTGATAATGACAAATTTGTGAGATAATTATTATACACTGTTTATTGGCACATATAGAGCTTTATTAGATGCTTTTATCCGCTTATAAAATTTTCACCGAGATAATTTACACAAAAACGATCTAAATTTTGATGAGGATTGCCATGATTTATTTTCTGTGTGAGATTATTGTGAGATTATTGTGAAATTTGTGCGAAGAAGATTTGAGTTAACTGTTGGGTTTTAGGAAGAAAAGTATGATGTGTGAGCGATACAAACAACTTATCTTTAGCTGCATGTCGTATATCATTGTGTTATTGACGAATCTACCGTCTAATAGCATACCGTAGATGAATATGGATGTCGGCGTATCCACACTCATCTACAAACCTATGGTCCCAGCAAGTCTAGGCGGCAATCTAGTCCTCCACCGTCACGCTTCCAATTTCATCACCTGCCGCTTCATATACCGAATCAACGCATGTAACCCACGCAACCGCTGCGGCGTAATCGCTTTGTGCAGCCCCAACAACATATAAATGTCTTCAGGGACACCAAGGATTTCTGTTGGCGTTGAGCCACTGAGTCCTTCAACCAGCAATCCGGCGTACCCACGTACTGTTGGGGCTTCGCGGGGAATGTCAAAGAAAAAGTTGACTGTACCATCGTCGTCTAGCTCGGTGTGGAGAAAGACGGCTGTTTGGCATTCATGCACCTGTTCCATTTGGTCACGCAATGCATGTAGACGTTCGGGCAGGTCTGGCAGTTCAATTGAGTATTCGACGAGATAGTCCAACTTCTCGCGATCCGTGGCCTCTTCAAACTCTTCAATAATGGTTTGAAGTTCTTCTGGGCAGGCCGCAATCTTCTGTTCTCGTGTTTGTTCTGTTGGCATATTGGTTTCCAAGTCCTTTTCTATTGGGCAGGTAGTCAACCTGCGTTACTGGTTGGCAGGTAGTCAACCTGCGTTACTGGTTGGCAAGTAGTCAACCTGCGTTACTGGTTTGCCGAGCATCGTTTAATCGACAACGCCTTTGTGACTGTATTTGCATGACTCTATTTTACCCAAAGAACACATATTTTTGTAAAATGATGTGTTGTTATTCGTGAAATTTTTAACAATTTATTTTTACAAACTTTTAGGGTAAAATACGTGCAATAAATTATGCAAATGTATCAATTAACGGGTGGAAAACCACCGAC
>JBCCFC010000807.1:0-6463 GCA_039029935.1 Chloroflexota bacterium | reverse complement strand
GGGTTTCTCTGGAGATAATCAATGGATTCAGCATCTCATCGAGGTAGACATTGGCGAAACCCGTACCATCTGTGCAGTGGATATGGATGGCGATGGCAAGATTGACCTTTTTGGCACAGCACGCCAAGGCAACCAAATCGTCTGGTATCAGAACCCGGGCAATCCTGCGCTTGATACGTGGCACAAACACATCATTGACACCTCACCGCAGCCCATCCACGGTCATCCTGTTGATATAACTGGCAATGGTTCGCTCGATGTCGTGATGGCATTGGGCATGTTGCCAGCCGACCATGACCATAACACTCAGGGTGCAACACCACATGAGATTGTCTGGTATGAGCATGACGGCAATCCTGCCACATCCAATTGGCAGAAGCACATCATCTGCAAACACTTTCCTAATGCATTTGAAGCGATTGCGGCGGATATCGACAACGATGGTCAGATTGAGGTGATTGCAACGGCATGGCATGAAACCGGACGGGTGGCACTCTTTAAACATCGCGGCGACCCTCATGGCGTTTGGGATATGCAGCTGCTCAAAGATGGCTGGACCAATGCGAGCCAAGTGATTGTGGCTGATCTCAAAGGCAATGGTCGGCTGGATATTGTGGCCGCTGCCGAACGAGGCAGCAATGAGGTGCGTTGGTGGCGCAACGAAGGAGTCAGATGAATAATTTACGAAATCGCATGGAAGTGGATGGCTGGTGTGTTGTCGAGAATGTCATCCCAACAGTGGAGGTCGCACCCATACGCACGAATATCCTTGCTGCAACCGCCAAACACCGCAACCCCAACGCCCCCAAACATATCGGTCATCTGTCCGGCGTTATCAACTATGACCAGTCTTTGGCTCTCTATTTGGCCGATACACGGCTGATGGCGCTGGTCGAGGCTATGCTGGGTCCCTTCTCTCGCATCTCGTTCACCTCGGCCACCACCAACGAGCCGGGCAACGAACGCGGCGGCTGGCACGCGGATTGGCCCTTTAACCAGCGTAATGCGGGCTGTATTCCGGCACCCTATCCCGATGTGGTTATGCATTTGACAACCATATGGATGTTGGCTGATTTTACTGCTGAAAGTGGTGGGACACTGGTGGTATCAGGAAGCCATCGTATGAGCAATAATCCCACAGGCGGTTTTGGACCAAGCGACCTTGAACCCTATCCCACCGAGGTGAATGTCACAGGCAAGGCAGGCGATGTGTTGGTGATGGACAGTCGGCTCTGGCACGCCACCGCACCGAATATCACCAACGAGCCGCGTGTGGCCGTTGTCGTACGCTACGCCCCTTGGTGGCTGGACCTTAGCATCCTGATGCCTAGCTCGGCCACGCGTGAACGGATGCAAGCGGCGACAGGCAAACGGGAGAATCAAGTGCCACCGATGCCCGCTGGTGTCTATGAAGGATTGCCTAATAATGTCAAGCCGCTTTTTGCGCATTGGGTGAATGGGTAGTTAGGGACGGCTTGGTGACAATCACTCGCCAAATTAAGACACGAAACGTATATCCATAAAATCCTTTAACGTCTCAATTGCAATAAGATGTTGACGACAAGAGCAATCTAGCGTATAATTAGAGTCGTTCAGTAAAAAAGTAGTGTCGTGGATTTCGGGAGCGCAGATTAGCATTGAAGTCAATCTGCGTTTTTGAAATCCATGACACTACTTTATATTTTCATAAACAATAAAGTGTCTTATTTTTCTTATTCTCAATGGGGGATGATTTGATATGACAACCAGTACGCTGACAGCGACTGATTACGCAACAGTACGAACAAAACCGCCTCTCGAAAAATCGAGTCAGGAGAGAATCAGAACGAGGTTGAATGGTAAGCAACCACTCATATCGTCACATAAGCCATCTTGGGACCAGAAAAAGCCAGAAGTGGTATCTCTCAACGGTGACAATCCGAACGACTTAACCTATTTGTATGGCCCCAATCAAGACTGGCCGCGTACCATAGAAGAGGCCAGTCATCGTTGGAAAGGCATTTACACTAGTGAAAATGCGGCAACCATTCTGGCAGTTGAGCCAATTACATTACACAATGGTTGGCTTGTATGGCAGACAGATGACATGTCACGCAACCCGTGGCCGCAAAACATACTCGACGCCTATGAACGTGGGCGTGGTCCGTATACCATTGACAACGTAGAAATCATACTCGATGATGAACCCATTGAGTTATATCATGGATGGTTGGTGTGGCAATTTATGACGCATTTTGTAGAACGACGCGCAGTCGAAAACGCACAAGAGATGTTGAGCATCACTGCACGACATATTGGTTTTGGGCAAGCTTTGCCAGACCAGTTGAAATGTATCTTGAAGGATGGCGAGGAAGTGATTCCGGATGCCAGCATTATTTCATGGGAACGCGCCAAGAAAATTGTGCGTCCATATGGACGTAATAAGCAACCCAAGATGTTTGGTTGTCCAGAGTTGGTGATTGAGGGACGATCACGCTCTAACACGCGTGCAGAAGATAAGAAAAAACGGACGCTGTACTTTGCCAATGGTGTCCAAATCGTGTGGGACCTGGATGATGCGAAGAAGAAAATTTGGGTCTATCATGTCTCATCACCAGATGATCCTATTGAATATGGCATGGGCGATGAAATTACCTGTGAATTGATGCCTGGTTGGAAACGCAAGATTGCGGATATCTTCGCCGAGGAGACATCCGCCAAAATTATTGCAGGTGAAGTTGCTGAGGAATGGCAGAATGAAGGCATTGCCATTGGTAAGGAAGAAGGTCGTGAAGAGGGCATTGCCATTGGCGCAGAAAAAGGTCGTGAAGAAGGCCGTGAAGAGGGTCGTGAAGAGGGCATTGCCATTGGCGCAGAAAAAGGTCGTGAAGAGGGCATTGCCATCGGCACAGAAAAAGGTCGTGAAGAGGGCATTGCCATCGGCACAGAAAAAGGCCGTGAAGAGGGCCGTGAAGAGGGCATTGCCATTGGTAAGGAACAGGGCATTGAAGATGGGATTCGTCAGAACATCCTTCAGACATTACCGATGTGGGTGCAGATGCGTTTTGGTCAACCGTTGCCGAATGCGTTACAACAGCTACAACAGCTTGACTTAGCAACGCTACAGACGCTTCAATCATCCTTACCAGCAAGCCCGACATTAGATGCGTGGGCAGCGCAGATACCATAAGCACAACGGGAATCACCAATGGATTACACGCCAGTTGAAGAAACATACCATCAGGGTGGTCCTCGCTCGCAAGCGCAATTTGAACGAGACCGTCAGTATATGCCCGGCGGTGCCAAGGGGGCGTACTTCTACAAACCCTTTCCATTAACCATGCAACGGGGAGAAGGGTGCTATCTCTATGATATCGATGAGCGGCAATTTGTAGATTTTGCCAACCATCACACTGCCCAGATTTTAGGCCACAATCATCCGGCTGTTCATGCGGCGATAGCGGCGCAGTTATCACGGGGCATTGCCTTGGGCGCACCTGCTGGGGTTGAGGCAGCTCTGGCCGAGGAACTCTGTAGTCGAGTCACCTCATTAGAGCGGATTCGCTTTGCCAATTCGGGGACAGAGGCGACGCTTCATGCCATTCGCTTGGCGCGTGGGTTTAGTGGCAAACCCAAAATCGCCAAGTTTGAGGGGGGCTATCATGGCAGTCACGATGTGGTTGAAATCAGCGTGGCTCCGCCGTTGGAGAAGGCAGGGCCAGACCATGCACCCTATTCTGTGCCAACAGCAGGTGGCATTTCGCCCAATACAGCCGATGAGGTTGTGGTATTGCCCTATCATGATGAGGAATCGGTAACACGGCTGATTGAGCAGCATCGAGATGAACTCGCCTGTATCATTTTGGACCCCAAAGCGGGTATTTTGCCAATCCGAGACGATTTTGTGCGCCTTGTCCGTCAACTGACCCGTGACCACAACCTATTGCTGATTTTGGATGAGGTCGTCGCTTTCCGCGTCGGGCGGGGTGGCATTCAAGAATCGTTTGGCATTCAGCCCGATCTCACCACCTATGGCAAAATCATCGGGGGTGGCTTTCCAGTCGGCGCCTTTGGCGGACGTGCCGATATCATGGACCTGCTCGACACCACCC
This sequence comes from Chloroflexota bacterium, assembly GCA_039029935.1. GTDB lineage: Bacteria > Chloroflexota > Anaerolineae > Caldilineales > Caldilineaceae. Next base: position 2,372 of record JBCCFC010000807.1, on the reverse strand, counting down.
AAGGACCGACAGGCTTTTTTCAGAGCGGCACATTCAGCGCACATCCTGTTGTAATGACAGCAGGATTGGCGACGCTCCAACAACTGACGCCAGATTCATTTGACCATCTGAATGGCTTGGGTGAGCGGTTGCGGTCAGGCTTGAATGACCTGTTTGCGACCAAAGGCTTTGCGGCCCAAGCACTGGGGATTGGCTCACTCTTTAGCATCTATTGCACAGATGAGCCGTTGGTCAACTATCGCAACACCAAGCGTAATGACAGTACCGTGGCGCACCAGCTTTTCCTCTCATTGCTCAACCAAGGCTACTTTCTCAGCCAGGGCTTGATCATGAATTCGCTTTCGCTACCCATGCAGACGCCCCATGTTGATGGGCTGATTGCGGCGATGGAGAAAGCTATTGATGAGGTGGTTAGCGTATCATGACGACGCTACACTTCACCGCACGTGTGCCTGTCTTTGACGCCAACATCCGTGTCGGCGACCGCCATGATGATCCTGCACCGTTTAGAGACCGCAACGAACTCTTGACCGAGATGGACCGTCATGGCGTTGGACGGGCAGTGGTCTATCATGCACATACCGAATTCTACAGCCCAACCGAGGGCAACGACATGCTGGCGGCGTGGATTGGGGATGATGGACGACTAGTCCCGCAGTGGTCGATGATGCCAACCACAACCTCTCTGGCACAGATTCAGGCACTTCATGCAGAACAGTGTGTTTCGTCGGTGCGTCTCCACGAAACCATGACGGTCGGCTTGCCCTTTCGCCCGTGGGCATATGACACCATGCTGACATGGCTCTCTGAGCATCAAATTCCGTTGTGGATCCCCCTGCCCGACATGGACACCGATGACCTTGTGACGACGCTCCAAGCCTATCCCGATTTGGTCAGCATGATTGTGGGTGGGCATTATATGCATGCGCTGTTGGTACGCCCGTTGCTGATGGCACTCCCCAACGCCCATTGGGAGTTGAGTCGCTATGAACCGATGGGGGAGGTTGAAGCCCTCTGCCACGAATTTGGGGCGCACCGCTTTGTCTATGGTTCGTGGTATCCCCGTTATGCAATGGGACCCATACTATTTTATCTGCACCATGCTTCATTCTCTAGAACAGGCTCTTCAGAAGTGGTGCTCTCACAGATATGTGCTGGCAATCTGGAACGGATTCTACACAGATGATTGACGATATTTATGTGATTGATTTTCATGGACATGTCGGCCATTGGGACCGTTTTTTCATGCGTGACGATACCGACGGGATGTTACGGGCGATGGATGCGGTCGGCATTGATGTGGCCTGCCTGTTTAACATCTTTCACCCCGATGGCACGACCGGAAATGACCAGACTGCACGGTTTATTGCCCAGCATCCAGACCGTTTTGTGGGGTTTGCCTATGTGTCACCGCTGATGCCTGAGCGCATGGTCGCTGAGTTGACCCGTGCCATCGACGAGCTACACTTTGTTGCGATCAAACTCTACCCACCCTACACGCGCTGGGATTTGCACGAACCCATCTGGCACCCCATCTATACGTTTGCCAACGAACGTGGTTTGACCATCATCTTCCATACAGGTCCAGATGCCCATTCTGCGCCACACTTGCTCACCCACATCGCGCCACACTATCCCAATGCCAATTTTGTTGCGGGTCATGCAGGCAACATCCAGCCCTACCGTGACCAAGCGATTGCCGCATCGCAAGCACACCCCAATATCTATCTGGAAACCTGTTCTACCTATCGTTCCCCCAGTGTGATTGAACAACTTGTCAACGAAGCCGGGCCAGAGAAAGTGCTGTATGGCTCGGATATGCCGTTGATGGACCCGCGAGCACAAATCGGCAAGATCATTACAGCGGATATTTCGGATGAGGCCAAGCGGTTGGTGTTGGGTGGGAATGCACAGCGGTTGTTAAACTGCTAATGATTGACAATTCACAATAATGCCAGCAATTCCCGCTACCAGAGGTAGAAGGAAGAAAGTTTCGCGAATAGAGCAAGTGTCCTGATTTATATAGAGCGCATTAAAAGTTTTAAAGAGCATGTTTCAAGAGTACAAGGCTGAAAGAATAAGAAGAAAATTTGGAGAGAAAGTGAGCGAGGAATTAGAGTAAGAAGAGGCACAGAAAGCTGTGCAAATATAGAAGAAAGACAAAAGGTACAATGGACATTCAAGGTGAGTGTCAGAGGAAAGAGGAGAATCCAGTGAAAAAACTAAAAAATATGTAATGGTCAGTAACAGGTTGAACAATTTGACCAGTCCATTTAGCCATTCCTACGAGGCAAAGAATCAGCGTCGTACCAGAGGAGATTCCAGCCTTTGTAGGAGTGACTCTATAGTCCAGCTTTTTGTGTTCAACCTCT
>JBCCFC010000806.1:0-6464 GCA_039029935.1 Chloroflexota bacterium | reverse complement strand
TGACAAACCGCATGTTGATAATTGTGCCTGCCAAAATAATCAGGAATAAGACCATGCCGATGGCGGATGCCACCCCCATACGGTCCATGCGCATTGCCATGTAATAGAGTTCCAATGCTGGTGTATAGGTGGCCGCACCAGGGCCACCGCCTGTCGTCAGGAAAACCAACTCAAAGGTCTGTACCGCTTGGATAAAGTTGAGAATAAGCAGCAGCTTGATTTGCCCCATCACCAGTGGCAGGTCAATGCTCCAAAAGCGTCGCCATGTGGACGCACCATCCACCCGACTTGAGTCGATGACCTCGTCGGAAATGGAAATCAGCCCGCCATAAAAGATGAGCAGGGCAAAGGCGTTGACCCAAGGGAAACCGATGAAGATGATCGATGAGAGGGCAACATTGGGGTCCCCATACCAAACACGAGATAGCCCCTCTAGCCCTATCAGTTCTAACGTTTTGTTGAGCAGTCCAATTTCGGGATCGTAAATGTTGTTCCATAACAAAATTTCAACGACGGATGGTAACACAATGGGGACAACAAAGAGGGTGCGCATCCAGTATTGAGAAAAGCGGTTGCGCAGATTGAAGATCAACTCGGCGACCAGCAGCGGAACAGTCATGGTTTTGATAATCGAGACCACGACAAGGATGCCTGCATTACGAAAGCCAGAGATGAAAAAGCGATCTTCCATTAAAAAACGAAAGTTGGCAAAGCCAATCCATTCCGCACGTGTGCCCGGACTCCATTCGGTGAAAGCGTGATAAAGCCCAGAAAAGGCTGGATAGTAATTGAATGTCAGCAGTAACACCAGCGTGGGAATGATCAGCGCATAGGAGTAGCGCGCTCGCCAGATTTCTTGGAGCAGACTCCGTGGTTGCGCAGAGTAGGTTTGCCATGTCCGTTGACCAACAGCGGTTGTACGCACCGCCCATGTGCCTGCTGCAAACAGAATGGCGACAACGGCAAGGATACTGAGCAGTGTCAAACGACCTCGGGTTTGGTTTTGAGCAACGGCCACAGCAGCAGCATCACGGTCAAATATACGCCCTTGATCAGTCACGGTTCCCGCTGCAAGCATCATGCCGTCGCCAGAGAGAGCCACGCTTAACACCTCACTCTCTTGCGCAAAGGTCTGCAATAACTCGCCTTCCTTGTTGAGCAGATAAACGGTATCATCCTCCGAGCCAGCCAAGACCGTTGTGCCATCACGCGCAATGGCAACCGCGTTGGTGGTGTCTTCGGTTTTATAGGTCCAGATGATATCGCCATTGCCACCGTTGAGCAACGTCACCGAGCCATCGCTTGTGCCGACAACAATGCGTGCGCCGTTCGGGGTGACATCCACCGCCATGACATCATAGTCCATCTGGATTGGTAGCAGTCGCTTGCCTGTACGACTATAAATTGTCACCAGCCCATCATCTGATCCAACAACGACACGCGCTTTCTCCCCCTTCCCATAGACCGACACGGCCTGCACACCGATACCCAGCACTTCCTGCCAGAGCAAGTTGCCCTCGCCATCCAATGCATAGGCCGAAAGGTCATTGGAGGTCGCCGCAATCAGCGAACCGTCATCGGCAATGGCCGTGTGGTTGACAGGACGCCCAGCTTTGTATTGCCACTGCACCTCGCCATCGCCATCCAGTAGATAGACAAAGCGATCCTCTGAAGCGACAGCAATCCACGCACCATCCGGCGTCATGTCTACACCGAGAATGCTATTATCGGCTTCAAATTGCCAGAGCAACTCGCCTGTATTGTCCAGCACACGCAGTAAATTATCGCGCGCACCAATGGCAACACGTTGCCCATCTGCGGTCATGGAAATGGCATCCACACGCCCATCCGTGGCAAGCGACCAAAGCAACCCCTCATCCTGCCCATAGACGCGTCCAACCGAAATCAGCAAGGGAACTATCAGCAGGAGCAATAAAAATTTTGCGTTTTTCAGCATAAGCTTCAGCCAAAAAATATCAACGTCGGATAATTGGAAATCATGACTGACATCCAATTATCCGACGTTGCATAAATCCTCTATAGTTGGTGCTGAACTATCAACTTTCAACTATCAACTTTCAACTATTAATATGGTCCTGCCGCAACCCAACCGGGCGGTTGCTTCTCTGTCGCTTCTAGGTCTTCCGCTGTAATGTTCAGATACTCAATCAAGCCATCAAAGTTGTTATCCAACAATGCCTGATAATCTGTGGCAAATTCCTTTGCCGTGCGGTTGCTTTCAAAGAACTCCTGTACCATGATCGACCACTCACGCTTGGTCTCTTCATATTTAAAGAAGCCGCGAGCCACAGCATCGCCTGGTGCGCCTGGCTTTTCATAGTTGCCAATAAAGACACTGCTGGCAAAGACATCTTGCCAAGGAGCGGGCAGTTCAACGTTCTTGAGCAGTGGTGGACCAGCGATACCACCTTGGAGATTCTCTTGGTCCAGCTTGTTCTCCAAGAAAATCTTCATGCCTTCTGGACTGGTCCAGAACATGATAAAGTCTACTTCCAAGTCATTCTGCGTCCGGTCTTTCTTGGCAATTGCCAATGAACCCGATGTCAATTCGTTGGCGCGCGCCGTTCCCTGTACACAGTCGCCTTCAATGTTGGGGAAGGAGAAGCGGCCATACTCAAACTCCACCGCTCCACCCGCTGCATCCTCATCGACTTCACCGCTGCCACCATATTCACCTTCCACCAATGAACGAATATCTTTGGGGAAGCTGGTGAAAAAACCACCATGAACCATACGCATGGCCGCCTGTTGGGTCAGGAACAGTGGATAGGCATCCGTCATGCCTGTCCAGCCTTCGGGCACAAAGCCATGCCCGGTCTTGAAGACACGGCCAATCTGATCCATCATGTGAACAGTACACTCGTTATCAAAGTTGATGTCGCCATTCTGGAGTGCATTGAGATGGCGAGAAATGTTGACCGACACACGGTCTGGGTCGTCATTGCGCACATCTGTGGGATCATACGTCCACACATCATCAATGCCCTCACGGAAACACCAGTCCCCCTCTTGGCATTGGATAATTTGCAAATCATCACGATGATATTGGTCCATCGCCGAACGCATCAGCCAAGGCATACGGCCACCACCCCAAATTTGCTCAGTCGTGCCTTCCATTGCGATGGGAATATAGCCCGCATCGCGTACCTTTTCGGACCATTCAACCAATTGGTCCCATGTTGGCTGTGATGGGACATCGGTGATGCCAGCCTCTTCAAAGATGGTCTTGTTGTAGACCCAGAATGTCTGAACCGACATGTAGGGCATCAAGAACATCTCACCCGTATTGGGGTCACGCACCAAGTTGAGTCCCCATTCTTCAAAGCTGTCTTCCCATTTTTCGTCTGTATATGGATTTTCCTTGTTCAGATAGGGCGCCCAATTGAGCAGACGACCTTCTTGAGCCAGATCACGCAGATGCACCGACTCGATGATAGAAACACGTGGCACATCCGATGCAAATTGTGTGCGGACCCATTGCAGATATGCGTCCGGTCCTGAACCTGGTGCCTTCAACTCAACCAACACTGTCACATCTGGATTGAGTGCCATGTAGGCATCGGCCAATGCCTGATAGGTCTGGACATCATTGGAGGGAATACTGACGACGATTTCGCCAGCTAAAGCAACCTCTTCCTCATCTGCTGCTTCAATCTCGACCACTTCGTCATCGCCTTCATCATCTCCCTCATCATCCGCTTCATCCGCAGAATCAGCCTCGTCTGGCTCTGGTGCCGCCGCCACGGATTCCTCTTCCGCCGCAGTTTCTGCCGGACTCTCGGACGCTGGTGCATCGGCAGGTGCGCCACCACAGGCCGCCAATAACAACGCCAACACCACCAGCCACGAAAGGAGCAGAACTGAATGTTTTCGATTCATGGTATGTATTTCCTTTGAAAAAAGTAAAAATGGGCATGTATAAAAAAGTCTAGCAGAGGAATACCTAGATGTCAAAGTCATTTTTTACATCGGTGCGTCCCACCTATATACACGTTTGCAAAAAACGCCTTTTTTGTGTACTCTCTGGTGACTTAATCGTTTAGATTTTGGCTATTTGAGCTTTTGTGGGGGAAGACCTTCGGGAGGTGTCCAGAGAAGCTTCGGTACGTCCTAAGGCTATTCCACAAAATAAATTACTCGCGGAGTAGGCACTCTCTAGTGCCGGCTGTCTCATGCACGACCCGCAATAGAGATTGCTAACTCTACGATTCAATGGGTATTTTATTTTGTGGCTTGGCCGAACTATTTACGGACACCTCCCGAAGGTCTGAGTTTGCACCCCATTGGACCTCAAATAGCCGATTTTTTTTATACACAAAGGAATAAGTCACGTGAGTGAAACACAGCGTTACACAGGAGCCGTGCTAGACGGCAAACTGCTCAATTTTGTCAACAACCAATGGCAGACATCCAGTGCCAGCACCTATCTGGATGTGATGAATCCGGCGACCGATCAGTCGATTGCCACCGTACCGATGTCACCCGGTGCCGAGGTAGATGCAGCTGTGCAGGCAGCGGCAGAAGCCTATGTCGATTGGCGACAGACACCCGTCGGCGAGCGCATTCAGCCCATGTTCAAGCTGAAGATGCTGCTGGAAGAGAACATCAACGAAGTTGCCGAGATGATTACCAACGAATGTGGCAAGACCTTGGCCGAGAGTATCGGTGAGATGCGTCGTGGCATCGAGAATGTCGAGGTGGCATGTGGCGCACCGATTTTGATGCAGGGTTATAACAATGAGGACATTGCACGTGGCATTGATGAGCATATGATTCGTCAACCACTAGGCGTTGTCGCCGCGATTACACCTTTCAACTTTCCAGGCATGATTCCGTTCTGGTTCCTGCCTTATGCTGTGGTGACAGGCAACTGTTTTATCCTCAAACCCAGCGAAAAAGTGCCGGGTAGTAGCCAAAAGCTTTTTGAATTGATTGAGCAGGCAGGCTTCCCCAAGGGTGTCATTCAGTTAATGCATGGCGGTGTCGATACTGTCAATGCATTGATTGACCATCCCACAGTACGCGCCATCAGCTTTGTGGGGTCCACACCTGTCGCCAAGATTGTCTATGCGCGTGCAACGGCCAATGGCAAACGTGCCCAATGTCAGGGTGGAGCCAAGAACCCCATCGTGATTATGCCCGACGCGGACATGGAAACATCCAGCACAATTCTGGCAGATTCGGCCTTTGGTTGTGCGGGGCAACGTTGTCTGGCGGCATCGGTGGCTGTGACCGTCGGTGAAGCAAAACATGAAGTGACCGAGCGTATGGCTGACATCGCCACCACACGCAAAGTAGGCTATGGCTTGGATGACGGCACTGAAATGGGGCCAGTTATCACCAGCGAGAGCAAGACACGCATCGAAGGTTTGATTGATGTGGGTGTCAACGAGGGCGCATCGCTACTGGTCGATGGTCGTGGCAAATCTGTCGATGGCTATGATGACGGCTATTGGCTCTTCCCGACGATTTTGGATGATGTCAACCCCAACAGCCAGATTGCGCAGACGGAAATTTTTGGGCCAGTCCTCAGCATGATGCACGCGGCGGATGTAGACGAGGCGATTGAGATTGTCAACAACCGCGCCTTTGGCAACATGGCCTGTTTCTTCACCAGCAGTGGCGCAGCCGCACGCAAGTTCCGCTATGGGGCCGATGCGGGCAACGTCGGCATCAACATTGGTGTGGCCGCACCAATGGCCTACTATCCATTCAGCGGCTGGAACGACAGCTTCTTTGGTGATCTTCACGCACAGGGGCGTCATGGTGTCGAATTCTATACACAGACCAAGGTCGTTGTAGAGCGTTGGCCGCGTGAGTGGAGCCGCAAGTTTTAGGTAATCGGTAAGTCGGTAATCAGTAATCGGTAAGCTGGTGAGTCGGGACTCTCATCCTGACCGACCGACCCACTGACCGACCGACCCACTGACCGACCGACCTACCTCAAAACATTGGAGACATCAATGACAAGAACAATCGGCATCGGCGTCATCGGCATGGGCTGGATGGGGATGGCCCATAGTCGCTCATACCGCCAAATGCGGGATCGATTTTATGAAAGCGGCATCAACCCTCGCCTCGTTATCTGTGCAGATGGCGTTGAGGGGCGAGCCTTACAAGCGCAGGAATCACTGGGCTTTGAAGAACGCACGACAAACTGGATGGATGTGATCAACCATCCCGATGTGGAGGTGGTCAACATCGCCTCGCCCAACTTTTTACATTTCGAGATGGTGCAAGCGGCCATCAATGCGGGCAAACACGTTTTTTGTGAGAAGCCAGTAGGACGCTCACTGGATGAGACCACACAGATTGCAGCGATGGCACGTGAGGCAGGCGTGAAGTCGTTTGTCGGCTACAACTACCGTTGGGCACCGATGGTACAACATGCCAAAAAGCTGATTGACGAGGGCAAAATTGGCAAGCTGACCCATTATCGTGGA
>JBCCFC010000805.1:0-6467 GCA_039029935.1 Chloroflexota bacterium | reverse complement strand
TGATTTGCGCAAAAGTTTTCTTTCAACTATACTATTTTCATATCGTTTAGTTGAGAAATTTTTCACAAATCATTTTTCTATAAGGGAAACAATCTGGTGGCTATTGACTATCTACCTTTACTTATTTTTGTCATTGTTGCGCTTGGATTTGGTGTCATTGCCATTGTCCTGCCAAGTATCCTGGGGCCATCGCTCAAAAATAAGCAAAAGCTAGACCCATATGAATCAGGGATTATTCCATTTGGTGATGCGCGCCGACGCTTCCCCGTGAAATATTATCTGGTGGCAATGCTCTTCATCCTGTTCGATATTGAGGTCATCTTCCTCTATCCTTGGGCAGTGGTGTTGCGAGAAAAAGATAACAACTTAGGTATGTTTGCACTGATCGCCATGAGCTTCTTCCTCTTTATTCTGGTCATTGGACTGATCTATGAATGGAAGAAGGGTGCGTTAGACTGGGGGGAAAAGTAAGATGGGTTTAGAAGAAAGAATTCCAGAGGGCGTTCTGACAGCCAGCTTAGAAAGCGTTGTCAACTGGGGACGCCAAAATAGCACATGGCCGCTGTTGTTTGGTTTGGCCTGTTGCGCCATTGAAATGATCGCCAGTGGAACAGCGCGTCATGATATTGCACGCTTTGGCTCAGAGCTATTCCGCGCCAGCCCACGTCAGGCAGATTTGATGATTGTGTCTGGCCGTGTGAGCAACAAAATGGCGCCAGTCATTAAACGCATCTACGACCAGATGTCTGACCCTAAATGGGTGATTGCAATGGGGATCTGCTCAAGTGCAGGTGGTCCATTCAATAATTACGCCATTGTCCAAGGTGTAGACAAAATCATCCCTGTCGATGTCTATGTGCCGGGATGCCCACCACGACCGGAAGCCCTTCTCTATGGACTCGACAAACTACGAGCCAAACAGGGCAAAGAAACCTTTGCACAATATAAAGATGGTGCATTCGCATCTGCTATTGCCAGTCCAGAAGACATTGATTCACTAGAATCATTACGCATGTTACAAGGGTAGCCACATTATGTTAAATGTTTCACCATTAGTCCGTGACTATGAAACGTTACCAGGGTTGAATGACCCAACCATCCCAGCCGTTGCACCACTACCCACAGGGCAGTCGGATGACACAGATTTGATTGTGGAACGATTTGGCGAAGATATTCTGGCCGCTGGTGAAGATAATGGTACAGAAGTTGTCTATGTCAAATCTGATTCGCTACTGAAATTGGCCGAATTTGTCAAAACAGACCCCAATCTGCGCTATGAGGCATTGGTGGACGTTTCTTCGGTAGACCGCTCAGCGTTACCAATCAGCGATAACAATCGCTACCACACCGTCTATCAATTGCGCTCCTATGACCGCAAAAAGCATATGACAATTCTGTCTCCTGTTGAAGACAACGACGCACCAACGATGCCAAGTCTGTGTCCGATCCACAAAGCTGCAGATTGGCCGGAGCGTGAAGTTGCCGATTTGATGGGGATTCAATTTAACAATCATCCTGACCCACGTCGCATTTTGATGCCAGAATACTGGCCCAACCATCCACTGCGTAAAAATATTCCACTCGGTGGTGAAGAAGTTCCCTTTACATTGACATGGGGCGACCCACAATTCCAAGACTTGGGCAACCAAATTTTGCCAGCCGAGAGTGCTGAACCCAAATTACCACCTGGCATGAGCCGCGAAAACATGATCATCAACATGGGACCACACCATCCGAGTACACATGGCGTTTTGCGTCTTGTAGTCGAGTTGGAAGGTGAGGACGTCATCAGCCTTGATCCCGACCTTGGCTATCTACACAGTGGCTTTGAAAAGACAGGCGAAAACAAACGCTACAAAGATTTTGTTTATTACACCGACCGCATGGACTACCTTTCTGGCATGACCAACAATTTCGGCTATGTACTAACGGTCGAAAAAATGTTGGGGCTGGAGATTCCTGAACGCGCACAGGTCATTCGTGTACTCATGAGTGAGTTACAACGACTTGCCGCCCACCTCTTCTGGCTCTCCATTCATGTGCTGGACGTTTCCGGTACAGGTATGAGTTTGTTGATGTATGCCACACGTGAACGTGAACGCATCTTGGATCTTTTTGAAATGGTCTGTGGTGCTCGTCTCACGGTTAGCTATATTCGTATGGGTGGTGTGTGGAAAGACGTTCCAGATGCCTTTATCGAGGGTGTCCGTGATTTGATATCGATCATGCCCGGCCAGCTAGACGAATACGAGAGCATGTTGACCAGTGGTCCGCTTTGGCGTGAACGTCTCGAAGGTATCGGTCACATCAGCCGTGAAGAGGCCATTAACATGGGGATGACCGGACCAATGCTGCGCGGTAGCGGTGTGGATTGGGATTTACGCCGTGACGTGCCCTACAGTGGCTACGAAAACTATGACTTCAAAGTGCCTGTCTACACAGAAGGTGACTGCTACGCTCGTTACTTATTGCGTATGGAAGAAATGCGCCAGAGTGTCCGCATCATCGAGCAAGCACTGAACAACTTACCAGACGGACTCTACAAAACCGATGAGCGCAAAATCAGCTTGCCACCACGCGCCGAATTGGATGTGAGCATGGAGGCATTGATTCACCACTTCAAGCTGGTGACAGAAGGCTTCCGCGTATCACCGGGGATGTGCTATCAAGCCATTGAATCCAACAAGGGTGAGCTTGGCTACTTTGTCTATAGCGACGGTTCGGGTGTGCCATACCGCCTGCATGTGCGTGGGCCAAGTTTCAACAACCTCTATGCGCTCAACCATATGAGCCGTGGTGAGATGTTGTCTGATGTCGTGACCAACATTGGGTCCATTGATATTGTTCTAGGTGAAATTGATAGATAATCCAGAAGTCCGACTTTTCACAAAAGTCGGACTTCTGATGCCGATAAATATAGGAAAAAGCGATGCTAACAGAAGCGATGCGTGCAGAATTTCAAAAATGGATTGACTTGTATCCCGAAGGCAAACAGAAATCGGCCATTATGCCGTGTCTGTATACCATTCAGCGCGAGTTTGGCTATTGCCCAGTTGAAGCGCAGAATGAGTTGGCCGAGGTGCTGGGGTTGACGCCTGCTGAGGTAGGTGCGGTTGTTGGCTTCTATCACATGTACCACGAAAACGAGCCAAAAGGTGAATACCACATTGAAGTCTGTACCAACGTCCCATGTATGTTGCGTGGTGCGGGTCAGTGTATGAGCCATTTGGAAGGCCAGCTTGGCATCCATCATGGCGAAAAGACTGCCGATGGTCAGTTCGCGCTCGATCACATGGAATGTCTTGGTTCTTGTGGCACAGCACCAATGGTTTCTGTCACCGACCAGAAGACGGGCGAGATTCGCTACTTTGAAGAGTTGGATTCTGCCGAAGATGTCACACAGATGTTGGATTTGGTTAAGAGCGGCAAAGGCTTCACATCGTTAGAACGTTGGACCCCAGAGGGTGATCCGGACAACGAAGGCAAGGCCGCGGGGCCATACATCACAGGTGGCATGGACCCACTCTATCTGATGGCACGGGTCAACAAAGAGAATAGCCACGACATTAGCACGTATGAGGCTGACGGTGGTTACGAAACTGCTCGCCGTGTTCTGAGCGAGATGGAAGCCGGCGCAGTTATCTCGGATGTCAAAGACAGTGGTCTGCGTGGTCGTGGTGGTGCAGGCTTTCCAACAGGTGTCAAGTGGGGCTTCTTGCCGGCAGGTTCTTTCCCACGCTACTTGGTGGTCAACGCCGATGAATCTGAGCCGGGCACATTCAAAGACCGCATCGTCATGGAATATGATCCACATCAACTGATTGAGGGGATCATGATGAGTGCTCATGCAGTTGAGTCTGAGCAAGCATTCATCTATATTCGTGGTGAATACTACTTTGGTTACACCCGTTTGGTTGAGGCTATCCAGCAAGCCAAGGAGAAAGGCTATCTCGGCGACAACATCTTTGGCACAGGCAAGACACTCAACATCACGGTCCATCGTGGAGCGGGAGCCTATGAATGTGGTGAAGAAACCGCATTGCTCAGTAGTCTCGAAGGCAATCGCGGCCATCCACGTATGAAGCCGCCATTCCCAGCCGTTGAAGGTGTCTACGCCAAGCCAACCATTGTCAACAATGTTGAGTCCATCTGTAACGTCACGCATATTATGCGTCATGGCGTCGATTGGTACAAGAGCTTTGGCACAGAACGCAGCCCAGGTATGCGTATGTTCTGTCTGAGCGGCAACGTCAAATATCCGGGACTCTACGAACTGCCACATGCAGTCACGTTACATGATCTGATCTACAAGTACGCTGGTGGGCTTGAGGACGAAAATGCACCCATCAAAGCCATCGTGCCCGGTGGACTGTCGATGAAGTTGTTGACACCAGACCAGATTGATACGCCACTGGATTACGAAAGCGTCCAAGCGGCTGGTTCATTGCTAGGCTCTGCTGGTGTCATCGTCATCGATGAACGAACGTCGATGGTTGAGATTGCACGACGCACACTGAGCTTCTATCGTGAAGAAAGCTGTGGAAAATGTACACCCTGTCGTGAAGGCACAGGCTGGCTCGAAGACATCCTCATGCGCATCGAAGAGGGCGGTGGTCGCCAAAAAGACTTGGCCCTGCTCGAAAAAATCGCCAGCTTTATCTCTGGCAAGAGCTTCTGCCCATTTGGCGATGCCGCCGTCTGGGGGATGCAGAGTAACTTGCAAAAATTCCGAGGCGAGTTTATCAGCCGCATTGAGTTGACCAACCCTGAAGATGCGGGGCCGATGTTGCCGATTCGCCCGATTTACCGACCGGATACAGAGCAGCCGAGTGGGTTGAATGATAGCTCGTTGACGCCAGTGGGTGATTCGCCGTTGGTGCGTGATACGGTGGTATAAATAATTTGATAAATATAAATCCCATGTCCCATTGTATTGTCGTTCGTGATGGAGTTATCCTATGCCAGTAAGTCCAAAACCAAATGTTCATATCGCACCATTGGACAACTCAGTTGTTTTCAAAAAGTTGTTTAGTGATCCGGATGTTCTGCGCGAATTTGTCAAAGATTTGCTTGGCTTAGACTTACAAATCACGGCTTCACAGATCGAAACGGAGAAAAAATTTACACCACCCGTTGGCAATGTTGATATTGCCTATGATATTTTTGTGGATGATCCTAAAAATCGTATTATCATCGAAATTCAACGGGTTCGGTATCCTGATCATTATGATCGTTTTTTCTATTACTTTTTGGTAGCCATTATTGAGCTGATTAAAAGCTATCAAAGCTATCATATGAAACGAACCGTTTATACGATTGTTTGGCTAACGCGAAAGGTACAAGATAAGAAATTTCAAGAATGTATTCTAACCAATCAGTTTGAAACAAAGAATACACAGGATGAAATTGTAAAAATTTATCCACATAAACTCATTTTTCTCAATCCGAATTATGTGGACAAAAATACGCCAAAAGGTGTTGCTGATTGGATGAACTTGGTTTTGGAGAGCCTGAATAATCCAATTAATCCCGAACTCAACTATGAACGAGAAATTTTTCATAAAGCGACCGATATTATTGCAGATGAGGGAATAAACCCAACCGAACTTGCTGAGATTATTAATGAGACTGTATATGAGCAGTATGTAAGGAGCAATTGGGAGAAGGGCCGTCAAGAAGGCATTGAAGAAGGTATTGAACTTGGGCAAGTGCAACTTTTGCATCGCCTCTTGTTCTCGCAACTAGCACAGAAATTTACAGATATACCAGAACATATCTTAGCTCAAATTGAACAGACAAACAATGTGATGCTATTAGAAATGTGGCTGACACAAATAGCATCTGCAAATTCATGGCAGGAGTTGTTTGAGGAGTAGCAATCAAATGACTGACAAGTATGTTTTTAAAGATTGCTCTCTGACATTGCTCGAAAAACGAATTGGTGTTCAAGAGGTCATGAACAAGCCAGTGCTGCTTGATTGGCTCTCAAGAGATGCTGAGGTTTCTGATTATGACCACCAAAAACTTATCCAGTTGCAGCAAAAACTTAGAATCAATTTTCGCCACTGGAACGAGACGGAATTGGCTTATGGATTTATTGCGCCGTTGATGGATTTGGTTGATTTCTCTGGCAATGATATTAATTTTTTTGCAGAACGTACTTTGGCGGGGCAGGTTGGGCCGCTTGAGTTGAGTGGTAAACCTGATGGACTTATTGCGTCAGGGCTACGTGAACCAGAACGACCTTATTTTTGTCTGCATGAATATAAGCGGGAAGAGGATGCAGAGGGTGATCCAGCAGGGCAAGTGCTTGCAGCTATGTTAGTTGCCCAAGAGTTGAATAAACAAGAATTACCAATTTACGGTTGCTATGTTAAAGGGAATATTTGGTACCTGTTGGTTTTGGAAGGGTTAGAGTATAGTATTAGTGATAGTTATTCAGCGACAGGTAATGATATTTTTGACCT
>JBCCFC010000804.1:0-6467 GCA_039029935.1 Chloroflexota bacterium | reverse complement strand
GCTAGAAATTGCTTACCAACATCGGGAATTTCCCACGGAATGTCAATCCGGTGATGCCGATCTCGAAAACCGATGGCGCAGGAGAGCCGAATCTCATCAGTTTGGTTGGGAAAGGCGGCGTGATAGGTGCGATGTGCAAAGACAATCATATCGCCCGGCTCGGTTACACCTTTGCCTCTGCCCTTAAAAGCCGCTTGACCGCCTGAACGATCTCTGTTGCCTGTTCATTGGTCGTTTTTGTGCCATCAACGACCAGATTACTGTCAGCCCTCACGCGCTCAATACAGGTCAAGTAATACGTTCGTGCCAATTCATAGTGCGAATAATAATCTGTCACCTTCTCGATTGCCCATGTCAGTCTCTCTGATGGAAGGTCACGCAGGCAGGCGTTCAAGTCTTGAACTACTTTTCTTGACAAAGCAATCTCTAGCGGTATATCAACCAGCACCACAAAGTCGACCAATTCGTGCATCCCAACTCGTTCTCGTCCTGATGGCTCTTCCAATACAATGAACCTTGCGGGTCCGATGTCGCCTTGACCCGCTGGTAATGTAATTTTGTGGCCGCTCTTTAGCAATGCTAAATCTGATTGAAGTTGTGGAATCTTCCATGCATCCAGGTCTTTGCCGTCCTCAACCCATTTCGCCATGTCGTTTGGATACTCAGCAACAGATTTGTAATCATCAAAGTGCAAGCTGACGGCATCATCAAGAAGTGCTACAACGCGCCTCGTTAGCGTTGTCTTTCCTGCCCCAGAAGCACCGCTGATGACGATGACAAAGCTCTCCGCATTCATGATTTGGCTCCTTTATTCGCTGGCTGCTCTGACGATTTCAGGCAGTTCTTGGAAGTTGTTGCATACGGCGTTTGCCGCTGCACAGTGTGTACCGTGTGTACCTGGAACATAGACTGTAAACATGCCAACCTGATTGGCCCCCGCGATATCAGACACTGGATTATCGCCAACAAATATGGCGTCTTTGGGCGAGATTTGTAGTTGCCTGCATGATAATTGAAAAATTCTTGGGTCGGGTTTTCTCAGCCCAACCGCATCCGAAACGATGACTGAATCGAAGAGATGAATTATCCCTAACGAACGAAAATTTCGCTCTTGGAAGGGACTGTTGCCATTAGAAATCAAACCGAGCTTATACCCATCTACATTTAACGTTTCTAAGGCATCTTGAACATGGATTTTGGGTTGAGCAAATGCACAAAAGCATAATTCATAACAGGTTAACAGTTCATCGGAAGACCAGTGCTTGATGTAGAACTCATCAATCAACTTTTGATAAACGATATCTTTCCAGACTGAGCCATTGGCATCGAGCGCGATGAAGCGATTGATGAACGCATCCTCCTTGCCTTGAAGTTCATCAGACAACATACCATAGGCTTGCCATTCGACAAAACACCTCAAGGAGGATGTGCGATCCAAAATGGTTTCATCTAAATCAAATATGATTGCGTTTCTCATGTCACGATAGTACCTGCTGACTGTACAGTTGAACAGAATTTTTCCTATTTAAGAAAAATTTACGAAGATAGCACCCTGTATTTTACAGAATGATTGAACAGTTTTGCAAATGTGGGATAAATTCACGGTGTTTGAAACCCATCAACTATTATGTATAATTCAAGTGGAGTCCACATCGTATTGATGGTCTGCGCTATCAGAAGCAGTTTTATAGAAAGGAAAATACAATGAGTCAGTCAATTATCGATATCAGCCACGAATTTTTTGATCAGATTGTCAAACCCATTTTGACAGAAACATACCTCGAAGAAGTCGCCCAGATGACCTTTGGGGTCTTTGGGCTTGGCTCAGAGGCACTGCGTCTGGATGATGACTATTCGCGTGACCACCACTGGGGACTGCGTATTAACGCCTTAATGCCAGAAGCGATGTTTACGCACAAGCGTGAGGTCATGCTGGAAACGCTCAACGACAAACTACCCTCGACCTATCTAGGCTACGAACTCGGTGAAACGCCCGTCGCTGGATCAGGCATCTCCCCCGATAGCCTTTCTGGTTTTCTGTTGCGCACCACGGGCATTGACCATGCACCAGAGACGAATGAAGAATGGTTGAACATCCCCGAAGAAGATATCATCCACGTCATCAATGGCGAAGTGTGGCACGATCCAAGTGGAGAATTTACCGCTGTCCGTCAAAAATTCGAGGCATACTACCCTGAACCCGTTCGGCTGCGGCGCATGGCCCACTGGTGTCGCTACTATTCTGGCATGGGTACCTACGCCCTCAAACGCGCCATGTTGCGTGACAACGAGCTATTCGCCAATATTTCTTTTGTTAGAGCCATTCGGCTGGGCATCCAACTGGCGTTTATGCTGGATAAACAATATGCCCCTTATGACAAATGGCTGTTTACATTCTTTCAGCGTCTTCCTCGTCTCTATGACCCCTTGGGGCCGATTGTGGATGAGGCGGTCAAACTATCGACCTCGTGGGAGCGCAAGCTGGTACTCCTTGATCAGATGTCCGATATTTTGGATGCTACGATGGTTGCTGACGGGATCATCCAGCCCCATCCCAAATTTGTGGGGAACGAAAGCTCTGGCTATCGCTTGATGGAACATGCCTATAAAGAACTATTGGCGCAAGTCTCCGACGAACTCAAAACAGTCATTCCGCTGTGGGATCAGGTCTTTCACGAAAAGTTTGTGGTTGACTATGTGGATGGGCTTGATACGGATACGTGGCATGGTCTGTTGAATTTGACGACGGCTACTGAGTAGGGGCGTAATGCACCAACACAATATCCCCCGCAACCGTATACTGCAACGTCGGAGTCTGCACCACATGCCTCTCCAGCGACCACTGCTTCACGCCATCGACAACATAGCGGTTGAGGTCGGAGAGGGTGACAAAGCCTTTGCCGTCAAAGTCGGCGTGACCTTGGAGTGCCTCTAACAGATAGTGAGTGAACACACTCTGCTGCTGTTCTTGCCACACATAGCTCAACTGGCCTTGTTTGCATGATGCAAGAATGGCACGGCCTTCGGATTCCACAAAGACGCGCTGGATAAATTCATCGGACATGACAGGTGATTTGCCAATGTTGGCCCCTGAGTGACAGGCGTCAAGGATGATGACCACCGCACGGGCAGCGGACCCATCGAGCAATGCATTGATATCACGCATGGCAACCGCTGTGTAGGGGACCGCCGTTGTGCGCGCATCACGGGGCAGCAGATAACTTTCACCGCCATCTACTGTGCCATGTCCACTAAAATAAAAGAGCAGCAGATCACCCTCTTCGGCGGCTTGGGCAGTGGCAGAGAGCGCGGCCAGAATATTGGAGCGTGTGGGGGTCTGCTCGCTCGGTTGGCTATCTGTCAGCAGTTTGGCCGACTGATACTCTGGCGCAAGGTGTTGGTGTATGTCGGTGACATCCTTGGCACAGACGCTTAAATTGGCGATAAAGGGGTCTTCGTACTTATTCACGCCTACCAGGACAGCCCATGCCTTGCCACTGTTGATGGGGTTTGACCCTGGCTTGTCATCATCCCCGTTGCCCGTTTGCTTGACAGGCATACGAGGGACACGGGATGCCTCCGCAGAATGTGGGTTGATGCTGGTGAGCCAAGCCGCCATTCGTTCGCTCATGGTGTCACCTGCATCGGCATCGGTGGGCAGGTCAATCACACGAATTTGTTTGCGGCGGAATTCAGCGCGTTGGGCATCGGTGACATTCTCCAGCACGACATAGCCGGGACGCATAAAGCGTTGATAGCGCGCCAAGGTTTCGCCAAAAATCAGATTAAAGTGCGGGTCGGTCTGCGCCCAGCCAAGATAGAGAAAGGTCGAACGCCCCAACTCGGTTTCAAGGAGTTTGACCATTTGCGGACGATCCAGAAAAAAGGACTCTATCTGTTCCTGTGCCACCACCAATGTTTTTGGCTGTGACAGATCACCAAAGAGCTTGACGATATTGACGACACCCTCCCCTTGGCGCATAAAGGGAATGTCGCTATCGGTGACAATCACCTCCACCCGTTTGCCCGCTTCCCGATAGGCACGTTCAAGGAGGTCATCAAAACTGGCCGTGAAGACCAGCGAGACCGGCAGTTGTGCCAGTGCGCGGTGCGCCACCGTTGGCGTAATCTGTGTGGTGTCTAACTGTTCCTTGAGAAAACTGACCAGACTGTGTAGCCCAAATTCGTTGATGTAGGCTTGGGTGATGCGGCTGATGGTGTGGCTGTCTATCCATTGGGGTGGTGGTAATTCGAGCGAGAGTTGGGTTGCCATCTGCGATGTGAGCGTGAGCCAGTTGGGTAGACCTGCGTCGGCTGATAGGGTGGAGCCAGTGAAAACGGTAGGGGTCAGTTGATTGGTGAAGAGTTCATGAAGTTTGGTTGTTTCGGTTTGTGATTGTGGTTTCAACTGTTTCTCCTTTTGTGGCAACGAACAAACAAGGCTTATTCAGCACCATTGCAGCATTACAAATCATAAAACATATTTCTATCGTTAATATTTGTGGTACTTCGCCAAATGGTAGGAAAAATCTGTTACAAGGGTAGGGGTGTCTTGCGATCTCTCATGTCGTGGGCATTTGGGAGATCGCAAGATACCTCTACCATAGCACTAAAGGGCGAGGACCTAGATTTATTTCCTGTAACGCATTCTCAGCCGCTTCACGTACATTCATATCTTCATCTTGCAAAGCGACAGTGAGAGTTCCAACGATTTGTTTATCTTCACGATGCCGTTTTCCAAGAGCGATTGCAGCCGCACTGCGGACTACATTGACTTCCGATTTGTTTTGTATAAGAGAAATAAGTGGTATAATCAGCTTTTCATCTTCGATATTCAACCTCCTAAGAGCAGTGGCAGCATTGTGACGTACATTAGCGTTTTCATCCTGTAAGGCTGAAATGAGTGGTGCAACCATACGTTCATCCTCGATATTCAAGTTTTTGAGAGCAATGGCAGCACTATAACGTACAGTACTGCTTTGATCCTGCAAGGCTGAAATGAGCGGTGCAACCACCCGTTCATCTGTGGTATTCAATTTCCCGAGGGCATTGGCAGCATTCCTACGTACACCAGCGTTTTCATCCTGCAAGGCTGAAATGAGTGACTCAACCATTCGTTCATCTGTCATATTTAAGTTACCGAGAGCAGTGACAGCGCTTTTACGTACAATGACGTTTTCGTCCTGCAAGGCTGAAATGAGTGGCACAACCATACGTTCATCTTCTATATTCAAATTGCCGATAGCAATGGCAGCGTTTTCACGTACAGTAGGGTTTTCATCCTGCAAGGCTGAAATGAGTGGCGTAACTATGCGTTCATCTTCTATATTTAAGTTTCCAAGAGCAATGGCAGCATGTTGACGTACATTGACGTCTTTATCCTGTAAGGCGGAAATAAGTGGCGCAAACGCCCACTCATCTATGATATTCAAATTTCCAAGGGCAGTGGCTGCATTTTGACGTACAATAGCGTTTTCATCTTGTAAGGCTGAAATCAACGGAACAATCTTACCACCATCAGTGATACTCAAATTATCGATAGCAGTAGCAGCTTTTTGACGTACAATAGCATATTCATCCTGCAATGCTGAAACGAGTGGCGTAACCAAACGTTCATCTTTTATATTCAGCTTTCCAAGAGCAGTAGCTGCATTCTGACGCACATTGGCGTTTTCATCCTGCAAGGCTGAAATGAGTGCTACGACCATCCGTTCATCTGTGATAGTCAATTTCCCGAAGGCAGCGACAGCATTCTGACGAGCAATTGGGCTCTGATCCTGTAAGGCTGTAATGAATACAGCAATCATCCTTTCATCGATATTCAAACTTGTGAGAGCCAAGATAGCATGTTTACGTACCTCGCTGTGTGTATTTTGCAAGGCTAAAATGAGTGGTACAACCATCCTTTCATCTGCGATATTCAAATTTCCCAAAGCTATGGCAGCACACTGACGCACATTGGTGTTTTTATCCTGCAAAGCTAGGATTAGAGGTGCAACTATACGTTCATCTACGATATTCAAATTTCCAAGAGCCATAGCCGCACTCTGACGCACAGCACCGTTTTCGTCATACAAGGCTGTAATGAGTGGCACAACCAAACGGCTATCTTTGATATTCAAATTTCCGAGAGCAGTGGCAGCTTTTTGACGTACAGTGTCGTTTCTATGCTGCAAAGCCGAAACATATCTAAAAAAGTTTTTGTTATCTATGATGTTCAACTTTTTGATGGTAGCCTCAACGCGCTTACGCACAGTGAAGTTTCTATCCTGCAAGGCCGAAATGAGTGGTGCAACCATCCGTTCATCTTCGATATTCAAATTTCCAATAGTAATAGCAGCTTTTTTACGCACAGTGGCGTTTCCATCCTGCAAGGCCGAAATGAGTGGTGCAACCATCTGTTCATCCCTGACAGTCCAATTTGCGAGAGCAATGGCCGCATTTTGACGAACATGGGCGTTTCCATC
>JBCCFC010000803.1:0-6472 GCA_039029935.1 Chloroflexota bacterium | reverse complement strand
TATGACAAACATACTGGATAGGTATTTTAAACGATACATATGGTTATATAAGTCCTTGCCCGCTTAAACGGTTTCATACAGAGTCGAATTATGTGCATCGTTATTCTGTATGCACATCATTCGACTCTGTATGAAACCGTTTAAGCGGGCAAGGACTTATATACCCATATGTATCGTTTACAATACCTATCCAGTCTGTTTGTCATAACATTATTCGTTGTTGTGATTGCTCTCGGCTTCAGAATGCCAATGGGCGCACAGGACAAGCAACCGTCAGCGTCCACCTATCTTCCTACCCACGTCGAGGCGCAAACTCGTTCCAGCGTGTCACTCAATCCAACCTCAACCCCCATCACAGATACACTCGAGACAACGAGTGATGGCGGGATACTCTTTCGCAAGGTCATCGACTCCCCTTTCCGCTGTGAAGATCATGAGTACGAGCTTGATATCCCTGTCGATTTTACACAGATGGATGATGTTCAGATGACGGTTTCTGTGTATGATGTTGATTATGTAGACCCACAAACATGTCTTGGCGGGGTTGAGGTTGACTATCTCTCTCTGAACGATCAATTTCTTGCCCAGCTAACGGGGGCAGACAAGTCATATAGTATAAATACAGTGCCGTTGACCAATACACTGATTGTGTCAGGAACCAATCATGTCTATATTGATGTGGATGTGCTGGAGACTGACTGTTGGTGTTTGACAGTTAAATACATCGAAGTCACAGCAAAGCCAGGAGAAGCGTTTAGTATTGTAGACCATACACCCACGCATGACGAGAAGAATCATGCCTTTGCGCACAATCAGGTCGATTTGACCGTGCAATTTTCTACCACATATGATATCGCCTCTGTAAATGCAGACACCTTCAAAGTCACTTGGCGTGACTCGGCAGGTGACATGCAAGATGTTGCGGGTTCATTCGAGCAGATTGCACCCAATCAAGTCCGCTTTGTGCCTGATGCTGATCTGCTTGATGGCGTCCGTTACCATGTACGTGTCCTCGGCGGTGCGAATGGCGTCAAAAGTGCAAGTGGGCAGACGTTGGACAGCGATGTAACTTGGTCCTTCTGGACAGTCCCCAATCTCGATTTGGTTGACGAGTTTGATAATGGGCAGGGTAGTCTCTGTCCCCCCGCCAATGCCCCCTGTGCTGGTGTCGAGATGGCGGTGTTCCAAACAGCGCGCAATGCAACGCTGATTCCCGGCAAGGATGCGGTAACACGAGTGTATATCCGTTGGAAGCAGCATGAGCAGGTCTTTATTGGTGATCACGTGACGGAACTGGATATCGATGTCACGATGATGATGGCAGACATCACACATACTGCGCGTCAAGTTGTCCAACGTCCAGAACTATACACGCCATCACAGATTGCCTCTGCACAGAATACGATCAATCTTTACCATACCCTACCAGCCGACTTGACTGTCTCTGATTTTACCTATGAGCTTACTGTGATCCCCCATCAACAACAAAACGCAGAGCCGATTGAGTATCATCAGACATTGACTCTACCCAGTTCACAGAACGCCCCGAAGATCGAATATAAACACTTTTTTATTGAGGACGGAGCATGGGCCGACATGGGTGGTGTCCCGCTTGATGTGCAAATAGAAGCACTGGACTTGTCATTGGCGTCCGCAGACTTTGCCACGGATATCTTGCCGATTCTGGCAATGACTCCGCGTGAGTTGCGTCCCTTAACTATTGGCTATTCACGAGTGGTTAAGGTTGATGATGGGTGGCTTGTCAATTGTCCAGGGTTCTCTTTAGTGCCGGAAACCAAGTGTCTTCAAGAGAAACTAGAAAACCTGCGTGGCGGTCAAAAATTTGTTGTGGCAACTGTCCATCCAAGCGTCATCCCAGGTCAAGACAGTGTACGTGTTGGCAATATTATCCTCTTGGCCGCAGGCAGCCAAGCGCACAAAGGAACCGTTGTTCAACACATGGCAGAACTCTATGACCTCTCCCATCTGGATAGCCCTGAGAATATTGAGGGGTTCCAAGTTCGGCTGAAGGAAAACTACTCATTTATCGAGACAGACAACGTTGTGTCGGTGATGCATTCAAACCTAGATCCAAGCATACACCCAGCGGATGAACTATGGATTGACAATGGGCAATATGAATCGTTAATCGGGACTATGCTGCCCGCATCAGACACGACGGTTACAGCAGCATCACAACGTATGGTCGTGTCCGCCAAGCAGTTGCCTGTCACATCTGATTATTTGATTGTATCCGGTGTCATGCTCACAAAGACAACCCCAACCACCGATACAGTCATCTTCTCTAGCGTCTTTCGGCAAGATGTCGCCAATAATCTCCCTGCAACCACAGGGGATTGTGCGGTTGCCTTACTGGATGGCACAGGCTCAGTGCTGACCCGTGCAGATGTATCGCTACGGTTGGACGAAGACAGCCCCTATTTTAGTACAAGTCTGCCTTGGGATGAGACTGGGCAGTCCATTGAGGTTCGCTGTGGAGAAGAGGTCTTGAAGACACGACAACGCAGCACCAATCCACCTGTCATTGACTTTATGCCACTGCCGCTGGGGTTGCTGTGGGTTGATGCTGTTACACTTGCATGGCAAGGGAACGATGCCGATGGTGACACCCTTGCCTATCAGCTCCAATATCGTGTGGATGATGATGTGTTGTGGACGCCATTAACACCGCTTGGACCGAGTACAACGCAGACTGTCGATACGACGATGCTGCCATCAAGTCGTCATCTACAGCTACGTGTCCTTGCGACAGATGGATTCAATACGAGCTATGATATCCTGACGGCTATGGATGTCGTGCGCACAATTGAAACCAACAACCCACTACAGATTCTCAGCCTACAGCCAGCTAACGAGCGTACACAGGTCCATGTACACGCTGCGATTGACCTGTTCACAGTAAGCCCGCTGGATGCTGCAACATTGAATCGCGAGGGATTTGTGGTGAAGGAGATGGATGCGACAGAAACCAGTGCGGGTATCGAAGGTGTACTGCGCTATGATGCGTTCCGTAAACGCGTTTCCTTCTCGCCAGTAGAACCGCTCAAATTCAATACAGCCTATGTTGTTCAGATTGGCACAGACATTGCCGACCACAATGGCAACCATCTGGCCGAGTCCCATGTGTCGCAGTTCACCACCCAAGTAGACACCAAACCGCCATACATCACCGCTATGTATCCTGCCCCTTATACAGATAGTCCCGTCAACCCATTGATTCAAATCAACTTCAACGAGGCCATTGATGGTACGACTGTGACAAGCGATAGTCTTCAGGTGCAGGATAGCGCAGGACACCGTATTACAGGGGTCTTCAGCACACATTCATCCGGGCACGCCCTCGTTTTTGAGCCAGATATGCCACTAAACGCAATGTCTGTATACACCGTACAACTCACAACAGGTGTAACAGACATTGTGGGAAACCCATTGGAACAAGCATACACGGGACAGTTCAAAACGAGTACAGAGATGATTGCCAAGGATTTTCGTATCTTGGGCAACTATAACGACTATATGTTTGATGACAGCCACGATGGGGTCTGGGATTTTCTCATGATTACGGTCGATGTCGAGATACGTGAGGCGGGCGTCTATAATGCAAACGTGCGGCTGAGTGATCAAAATGCAACCTTAGTGGTCTGGCCATCAACGGGCAATATCGCGCTTGCAAAGGGCATTCATACGCTACAAATGATGTATGACGGTGCTGAGATTCAGGATAAAGGGGTGAATGGCCCGTATATGCTGAGTGACCTCAGTCTCTATGAGAACTCAAACCCCACCAATACAGAACAGCAATATACCCTCTTCTATCAAACGTTTGCGTATGATGCCAATATGCCTCCAACACCGACGCCAACACCAACAACGACCCCAACGGCATCACCAACGCCCAGCGCAACCCTGTCCCCGATTCCGACGATAACCCCATCGCCAACATCGACACAAACATCGACGCCAAGTCCGAGTCCAACCCCCACCGCGTCTATACCCATTACATCGACAGCGACACTGACCCTTACTCCGACCATTGAGCCGACGGCAACAGTCTCCGCGACCCCAACCATTGAGCCAACAGCTACCCCGACTTCGATGCCGACTGGGGCACCGACTGAGACACCGACTGCGACACCGACTGCGACACCGACTGAGACACCGACTGTTACACCGGCAATCGTACCATTGGAGGATGGGGAGGCGGCAAAGACACCAGTCTCACCACCAACCGCATCCCCTACGGTTTCGCCTTCGCCAACCGCATCCCCTACGGCGACGCAAACCGTGACGGTGATGCCGACATCAACGGCAACGCCGCCACCAACAAGTTCGTCAACGCCAAGCGAGGTCTCAACCGAGACACCGACGATGACACCGAGTGCCACATCGACGCCTATGCCAACACCATCAGCGGTTGTAACGGGGACAGAGGAGGCCATAGCGACAGTGTCCCCAACACCATCACCTGTTGTGACAGCACACTGTAGCCAGCAGGGTGATGTCAACTGTGATGAGGTTGTTGACGCGACTGATATCGATTTGATTGTTGATTTTGATGTGCAGCTAATTTTAGGCAGTATAGAAGCACCACCACCTGCCGGACATCTGTTTGAGCCGAATTGTGATGTATCGGGTGACACGCAATGCGATATTGTGGATGCGCTGCTCATTGCACAATGCCTTCTAGGGACCGCCAATGATTTCTGTCCAGCAGGGACGATTGAGCGTCGCCGTCACCAAAAGTCCAATAGGGCAAAGCCAACACGACCCTCGTCGCAAATCAATATCGTGCTCGATCAGCCGACTACAACAACGGACACAATTCTTGTCCCTGTTGTTGCACAAATCGAACAGGGTACAATGGGGGCCGTCTCGATTCAGTTAAACTATGATCGAGGTCTAATACCCCAACTCTGCCTGATCAACGATAACCGATTTGAGGATGGAGAGTGTAATTTAAACGGTGCAGAGGGCGCGATTCTGTTTAATGCGATTGCCCCCAACGGTGTCGATCAAACAATGACGGATGGTGATAATGGTATCAAAATTGCCGACTTGGTATTTACGGTCGAGGTTGGCACGCCGAGTTTGGATATGTTCGATGTTGAACCCAAAACAGTGGCGACGGAGATGGGCGAGTCAACCCTATCTGAGACTGACGAGTCAAACCAGCATGTTTTCTTGCCCATTATCCTACAGTAGTCGTCGCTCCTAGATAAAGCCAGTATGACAGATGGACAATCTGTTGCCCTCGCCGATTGCCCATCTGTTATACTGAATTTGTCCTGCTAAAAAAATTACGCAATACGGCGCAGACTCAATTTTGCGTTTCAGAAAATTCGTTGTGCAAACTTCATAGACACACAAACTCATCACAAAATTAACCAAGCCGAAACTAACAATTTATTAATGTTACAATAACGCAGATTCCATAGATATGTTATGCATATCTAAAAAGTTTTTTTGTCACAATTTATTTGTACATCATAAGACTCATTTGAAAATCATTTGAGGAAAATTTCACAAACGTCGGTTTATATAAGCAGAACAGGTTTTTCTTGCCCATGTGGCAATCATACGATGACTGCTCTAAGAAGACAACTTTTATCTCAAAAACGACAAACGATCCCTTTGTTACTTAAATTTTGATTGTTGATTGTAGGTTCAACTATCAACCGGACAATCATAGCCAGTGCATTGATTTTCAAGAAAAAATCGTGTGCTGGCAGACTGTCGCGCTGGCAGCGATAACCTACTAAATCCGTCAAAATTTAGCTGACAAAGTATTCTCAATGGTGATATGATGACAAAAGATAAGCTGCGACTATCTATACCTATCGGTATAGGATTTTTTTTGATGTTCTCCATAATCAGTATATTTGCGATGCCGTCAACGGCTGCGGCCATGACACCCAGTGAATTAACGTTAGCACTCACAGATTTTGACTGCACATCCGTCACAATTCCGGAGGCACAATGTGGGACGTTGACGGGGCTTTATACCAGCACCAATGGGTCCAACTGGTCGACCAAAACAGATTGGTTCGTGACCGACTCGTGCAACTGGCATGGTGTTTCCTGTCATAGTGGTAATGTGGTTGCGCTCGCATTCAACAGTAATAACCTACATGGTCCAATCACGCCTAAAATTAACGACTTGCCTACATTACAAGCACTTGATTTATGGAAGAACAAGATCACAAGTATACCAGCTGAAATTGGTGAGCTATCCAATTTAGGGTTTTTAAATTTAGGTGCAAACCAACTTGTGACATTGCCTGTATCATTAACCAATATGCCAACACTGACGACGCCCAATTTCAATATTGCATACAATGCCATTGAGGTCGCAGACCCAACTTTGGTACAGTTTCCGGCCAGCATTCTCAACATTTACCCGCCGCGCAAGAAGAAGCTGACACTTCCTGGCCCCAGCACCAACAAAATCACC
>JBCCFC010000802.1:0-6475 GCA_039029935.1 Chloroflexota bacterium | reverse complement strand
TTGACTCCGTGCATGACATCACGCAGAGTCAGTCGCTCATCTCAAAAAGGTGTACAAACCGATGATTTGACCCTAGATAAAGTATTGGGGTCAAATTATTGTGTTTGCACACTTACTGAATATGAGCCAGCTTAACGATGTCAAATTATAGATATATGATAAAAATTTGATACCGAATTTGAGGTTGACGCGCATTTGCCATTGTGGATAATACGCGCTGATTCCCTCCGCTAACCGTAACATACGAATAAAACGATTTCAAGCGCAAATTTGACAAAAATCGTGATGCGCAGATACGGCGCGGTTAAACACTTTTCCTAATGGTGGTTTTGCAATTTGTTTTGCATTGCTTATCGGATTTGTTAACCTTGGTTAAGCGTTGGAGCGGTGGAGCGATGGAGCGGTGGAGCGATGGAACGGTGGAGCGATGGAACGCATTACCGCTTCAACGCTTCAACGCTTCAACGCTTACTCGCTTTCCTGTTTCAACGCTTCAACGCTTCAACGCTCCAACGCTTACTCGCTACTCATACGTATACGCATACGGATTTGGCGCAACCTCAGCCGGGTCAACACCAGCGATGTGAATAAAGAGGTCATCAATGATGCGGTGTGATGCAATGGGGTGGGTGCGCACCCAGTACTCGCCATCAATAAAGTGAACCCGATCATTTTGTACGGCCTCTAAGGTCTGCCAGAGTGGATTTTCCAGAAATTCTTCTTGTACCTCTGGCTCCCACCCTCGCAATAAGAAGACATGCTCCGAATCAATGAAGGGTAATTTCTCCACGGAGAGCGGATACCACCACGCATTGCGGACTTCTGCTGCTTCCTCTGGTGTCAAGATGTCGTCCGGCATGGAGAAACCAAGCTCATCCACATGCTCTGCACCAAAGTTATAGGTGGTGAAGACCTGCAAACTGTCCAACTCCTCCATCGTGCGCACAACCACATAGGTTTGCTGTTCATTGCCAATCAATTCCTGTAAGATCGCCAGCCGTTCGTCAATTTGGGTCATCACATCTGTTGCTTCTTCGCTACGGTTCACCACGTCGGCAATGCCGTGCAGATAGACGCTCCAATCGTTTGTATAGTCATAGTCCCAGATCACGGTTGGTGCGATATCGACCAAGAATTTATTGGCATCTTCCCAATAGTTACCAGAGATAATCAGGTCTGGTTTGTTCAGCAGAAGAGACTCAAGATCAGCACTGCGCGGATGACCAATATCGATCATGGTCTCGATTTGGCTTTCAGAGAAGGCGTTGGGGAAGTCATCATTAAAGAGGTCGAAGTAGACGCTGCGGGTGGCAGACTCAACACCCAGCACAGGCACAAGGCCAACCATCTCGTCGATGAAGGCAATGTTTTGTGGTTCTGCTGGCACACAAATGGGGTCTGTGAACAAGGCTTCATGGTCAAAGAGACGCATTCCCTCGCCACAGCTATCGCCACTTGCGTCAGCAGCAGTTTCAGCCACTGCATCGTCAGCCACCTCTGGAATGACTGGTTGAATGGGCGCACATGCGGTCATCAGTGCCAGTAGCAAAAAAGTTGTTATAAAATAGGTTGTTCGTTTCACAATGATTTGTCCTTTGGTTAAATATTAATCGTTAGAGCGGTGGAGCGATAGAGCGATGGAACGTTGGAGCGGTGGAGCGGTGGAGCGGTGGAGCGATGGAACGTTGGAGTTGTTGCTACGCTTTCCCGCTTTTTCGCTTTCCTGCTCCATCGCTTTCCCGCTTTCCCGCTCCAATGCTCCACCGTTTATATTACGGGCAAACAGACGTGTTTGTGCTTTCCGTCTCTGCAAGCAGACCGCTGTCAACGGCATCTTGCAGAATTGCTTCAAATGCCATTAATCCGCGCCCCTTTGACCACAGATTGCGATTAAAAATGTAGACTTGATTGTTTTGGAAGGCGTCAGAGGCTTGCCAGACAGGTTCGGCTTGTAGCTCGTCCAACACCGCTTGGTCGCCGGGCGCACAGAGGATAACAACGCTGCTGGGGTTGATGGTGGCAAATCCTTCCAACTCAAGGATGTACTGGGTTTCGCCCTCGCGCGTTGCAAGGGCATTGGTACGCCCCAGACTCTCGACAAAGGACCCCATGAAGCTCTCGTTGGAGTGGGCCGTGTACCGGCCCGACCAGAGGACACCGATGACAAATTCGCCCGCGTCAGGATTGGTTGCGTTGGCAGTGGCGGCAAACGCCTCTTCGTGCTCACTGATGAGGGTCGCTGCCTCCGCTTCCATCCCTAAAATCTGCGCAATGACCTCAAAGGTATCAAGCTGATCTTGGTAGCTGCCACGCAGACTGTTGAAGATAACCGTTGGTGCGATTTCGCTCAATTGATCATAGATTTCGGTATGACGACGTAGATCACCGATGATCAGATCAGGGTCAAGCAGAGCAATGGCCTCTAGGCTCGGTTCCGCACGCGTACCGACCTCTTCGGCACCA
The DNA here is from genome assembly GCA_039029935.1 of Chloroflexota bacterium. Taxonomy (GTDB): domain Bacteria; phylum Chloroflexota; class Anaerolineae; order Caldilineales; family Caldilineaceae. Next base: position 4,012 of record JBCCFC010000802.1, on the reverse strand, counting down.
ACCTCTGCGGTGAAGGGCAGCAGATAATCCGGCATGGAATCAACGGCATAGCCCACAGGTGCAATGCCCAATGTCCCAAGGTTGTCGGCGTAGGAATATTCCAGCACAACAACGCGTTCCGGCACACCATCAATCATGGTTGTACCCAGTTCATGTGTAATTTCTTGTACAGTTGCTGTGTCAGCCTCTTCTGCCGCTGTTTCTGGTGCCGCAACTGGCTGGATGGATGCACATGCCGTCAGCAAAGCCAGAACCAAAAGTGTTGTGATAAAATACGTTGTTCGTTTCACAATAACTCGTCCTTTTGTTAATAAAGCGATAGAATGGTGGAATGGTGGAACGGTGGAATGGTGGAATGGTGGAACGCTTTCCTGCTCCAACGCTCCAACGCTCCAACGCTCCAACGCTCCAACGCTCCAACGCTCCAACGCTTCCCCGTTATACAATCACAGCCTTCACTTCCAAGAACTCTTCCAAGCCCCACAGCCCCTTCTCACGGCCATTGCCAGACTGCTTGTAGCCACCAAAGGGGACATCTGTATCACCGCCTTGGTAGTTGACGTGAATCTGTCCGGCACGAATGCGCTTGGCGACTTGACGAGCGTGGTCAAGGTTGTTGGAGGCAACATAGCCAGCCAACCCATAGTCGGTGTCATTGGCAATCTGGACAGCATCCTCTTCATCCTCATAGCCGAGAATGGAGAGAACTGGCCCAAAGATTTCTTCACGGGCAATGGTCATATTGTTGTCCACGTTGGCAAAGACGGTTGGTTTGACATAGTAGCCTGTCTCCAAGCCATCTGGTTTGCCCGGCCCACCGACGACGAGCGTTGCGCCTTCGTCAATGCCAGCCTGAATCAGGCGTTGAATCTTGTTAAACTGCACATCGCTGACAACGGGACCAATGTCGGCCTCTTCGTCATCGGGCGCACCAGCAATGACATTAGCAGCGGCTTTGCGTGCAACATCAATGGCCTCTTGCATGCGCTCATTTGGCACCAACATACGACTGGGTGCATTGCACGACTGACCACTGTTGCTCATCATGTGCGTGACACCGCGCGAAACGACTTCGGCAAAGTCCGAATCTTCCAGAATGATGTTGGCTGATTTGCCACCCAACTCCTGGCTAACCCGCTTGACAGAATCCGCAGAGCCTTTGGCAACGGCAACACCACCACGTGTCGAGCCAGTGAAGGACATCATGTCGATATCGGGATGGGCAGACATGGCCTCGCCTACTTCTAATCCCGTGCCGTTGATCATGTTATAGACGCCCGCAGGGATATTCGCCTCATGCATCACCTCAGAAAAGACAAGTCCGCTGATGGGTGCGATTTCACTCGGTTTGAGCAACATCGTACATCCAGCCGCCAGTGCAGGTGCAACTTTGGAGACAATCTGGTTGATCGGCCAGTTCCAAGGTGTAATCAAGCCACAAACACCAATGGGTTCATGGGTAATGTCAGCATTCCCCGCCTTGGTCTCAAATTCAAAGTTTTGCAGTGCGCTGATTGCACTGTTGATGTGACGCAGACCAACCGCCGTCTGTGGACCACTTGCCAGACTGTTCGGTGCACCCATCTCCATCATGATGCCTCTCGCAATATCCTCATAGCGTGTCTTATAGACTTCTTTGATCCTTTGTAGCATTTCGATGCGCTCTTCAATGGTTGTCTGTGAAAATGTTTCAAAGGCTGCTCGTGCTGCTTTGACAGCAATGTCCACATCCTCGGCAGAACCAAGGCTGATGACAGCGAATGGCTGTTCTGTGGCTGGATTGATGACATCCAATGTTTTTGGCGTGGTGGGCGCAACCCACTCACCGTTGATATAGAAGTTTAGATATTCTTGCATGTTGTTCGTTTCCTTTTATCAGTGGGGCGGTGAGCGGTGAATCTGTCGCTTGCCCAGTCGGTACAGGTTGAACAGACGACAGCCCCACCGCTCACAGCCCCACCACTCACTGCTCCACTCGGATTGTGGATACGCTACACCTTACTTCCGGTCGGTATCCACCGCTCGTTTATTTACCAAAGCGGCCTGATCTCGTGCCATTTCTCATCCAGACGGTCGTGAAAATTTCTTTCCCAGATTGGATTGATAAGACGGTGCGATGCAACACGTCGGGTGATTTCACAACACTTTGGTAAATCGGGCTGCTTGTTGTGCCATGCATATAGCAGGGCCAGAAAAATATCACAAGAGGACATTTTGGGACCAAGAAGGAAATCACCCTCATCAATGACATCCTCAAGCAACAAAAATGCCTCATGCACCCGTTTTTTCGCACTTGTTTTGATACACATGCTCATTTCTGCTTGGACAGCCGCTTCCACCACAGTGTCGCTGGCAGGATTTTTGGCATCTAAGCCTGATGAAACATCAAAATATCTATGGGGATAGCTTTGTCTCAATATACCCTCATAGATGTTGACTGACATGAACACGCTCCATCGAAGATAGGATGCAGTATCAATATTCCACAAATGTGGACCATTTCGACAGGCATCTTCATGTTGCGCTAGATAGCAAATGATGGCGGCGACTTCGGTGATAACGTCACCCTGTGGTGTCTCTAAAACAGGTACCTGCCCCCAAGGGTTGATGTCAGCGATATGCTCTTGAACTGGCGTATTCGGTATTGATTCGATTGGATTATAGGTCATTTCTACGCCAGCAAGTGCCAGCGTCGCCTCGATGATAAATCCACCAGAACCCAATCTGTTATGCAACACATAGCTCATACGCGACGTTTCTCCAATAACTATCTATGGACGTTCAGGAATCAACACCGTGTCAATCACGTGAATCACCCCATTGCTGGCTTCGATATCCATCTGGATCACCTGCACTTCGCCATTGATCATGACAGCATCACCATCAACACTAATGGCAAGTGGTGCGCCAAAAAGCGTTGGGGCGGCTTGTCCATCCAATGCGACGACATCAGCGGCCATGACTTTGCCATCCAACACATGATATTGCAGGACCGCTTGGGTGGAGATGACGCTGCTGAGGAGGCGGTCGAGCATCCCTTCTGGCAACGCAGCAAAGGCGTCGTCGGTGGGTGCAAAGACGGTGAATGGACCCTCTTGGCTCAACAGCGTGGCAAAGCCTGCGACTTCCACTGCGGCCAATAGCGAGGTGAACTCTGGCTCATCGGCTTGGCTTGCTGCCACAACGATGCCTGCAATGGTGTCCGCTTCGGCCTCTTCGGCAGGCATATCATCGCTGGCTGCACCCGCCGCACCCAGCCCAATGGTCAACACGCCTGTGTCTTGGGTGATGCCCAGTGGTAGTGGTGGCAATTGCTGTGAAAGCGCACCGTTGATCTGCGCCGCGATGGGGGTCAAGAGCGGACCGCTTGCAGAAAATGCACCCGACGCCACTTGGATCAGTTCGACATTGAGTTGCCCATCAACAATCGCCAAGTTGCCAACCAAGTCAAGCGTACTGCCTGCACCTGCCATCATGACACCTTCTTTAAGTGTGGCGCGCATGTGCAACGCATCTGGCTCGATCCACGCCATGATTGACTCGACGGGCTGGTTGGGTCCACTGTTGGCTTCGAGCAGTTTCGTCAAGAAGCTACTAAATTCGGCCTCGGTCAACGTCGCTGATCCAGTTGCCAATGCACCCATCAAGGTCTCCTGTGCGGCCAAAGCATCCTCAACGGTGATTTCAATGGGACGGTCAGGTGTTTCCACCGCTGCCATGCCACACCCGCTGAGAACGGCCATCAGCAAAATGGCGAGAATTGTGTAGGTCGTTTTCATTGAAATTTTCATGATTTTTGTTCCTTTTGGTTAGCTAGTCAGGTGGTCAGCGTGTCAGCCAGTCAGCCAGTCAGCGTGTCAGCTATCAGGCTGAAGTGCTGACTAGCTGAAGTGCTGAAGTGCTGACTAGCTGAAGTGCTGAAGTGCTGACTAGCTGAAGTGCTGACTACCTGACACGCTTTTAGACAATCTTCGGGATGATGCGTCCCGTATTTGCCATATACGTTTTATAC